>JBHLRJ010000062.1:0-22807 GCA_048882645.1 Candidatus Thorarchaeota archaeon | reverse complement strand
AATCTGTTTATATTCATTATTCAATTTTTTCAGTTTTTCTTCCAAATTAGGAATTTTGTACATTAAAGAATTATATTTGTTTTCTTCTTTGGGTATTTTCCTTCCCAACTCTTTAATTCTTGCTTCTTGTTTTAGTTTCCTTGTTTCTAACTCCTTCGCATCTTTCTCTACTTTCTCTCTATAGTTCTTTAAATTTGTTTTTTTCTTATCAATTTCACGGGCTTTAAGGTCTAAATCTTGCTTTTTATACCTTGTTTTTTCTCGTTCTTCTTTCAATTTACTTTTTTCATCTGAAATTCTATTTTTTTCATCAAAGATTTCTTTTTTAAGGTTATCTCTTT
Source organism: Candidatus Thorarchaeota archaeon (assembly GCA_048882645.1). GTDB lineage: Archaea > Asgardarchaeota > Lokiarchaeia > Sigyniarchaeales > SOKP01 > Loki-b32. Next base: position 22,466 of record JBHLRJ010000062.1, on the reverse strand, counting down.
CTTTAGTGAGAGATTTAACTTCGTTTCTTAAATCTATTAATTTATCTTCTAAATCCTTGATTGTTCTCTCTAATGCACTTTCTCTTCTTTCCATCCCAGGTAATTTAGTTTTAATTTCCTTAATACGATTTTCTGTTCTTTCTTGTTTCTTTTCTAAAGAATCTTTTTGATTTGCTATATCGTTGCGTAGTTTATCTAGTTTTTCTTGAAATTTCTCAAATTGAGATTTTTTTTCTTCAAATGCTTCATTATTTTTCTTAACATATTCTCTAAATTGCTGTTCTTTTAATGTTAATTCATTTTTTTGTTGTTCAGCTTCATCTTTCGTTTTCTTTAATTCATTTCGTAAGTTATCCCGCCTTTCAATCAGTGCTTTGACTTCGAGCTCTACATTTTTTCTTTTTAATTCAAGATCTTTAATATTATTATTATAATTTTCAACCTGGTTAACGAGTTTTTCCCATTCGCTCTTTTCTTTATCTAATGCTAGCCTCTCTTTTTTTAATTTTTTAATCAATTTTTTATCGGAGATAATCTCTAATTCTTCATCTGGCTTTTTTTCCCGAATCTGATGTTTTGGAATAGGTTTATCATTCATAGACATTCATATAATATCTGATTTTACTAATAAATTCATATGAATATTGACTCTAAAGTGTTTGTAATTTGAACACAAATAATTGAGTGCTTTTATAGTTAATTCTATTTAAATAGTTATGTTTCCTTTATTCTTATGTAAGTAATATCTAAATGTTCATTTAAAAAAAATATAGAGCTTTACTATTTTAACGGGTGGTATATATTTAATGGGATTTGATAATGAAAATGACGAAGATTTAGAATTTGACGAAGATTTGGAAGAAGAATTAGACGATCTTCCCCCAGAAGATTTAAATTCAAAAACTCCTAATACGAAAGGCGTTCCAGAAGGGAAGAAAATTTCAGTGTATTTTATGAGCACAATAGGTCCTGGTGAGAAAAAACAAAAATTACTTATTAATACCGGCAATTTTGTTGGAGATATCAAAGAAACAGTAGCGAATTTATTTGGTTTAGATCCAGCTGATTTTTATTTAAGCTCTGGGGGGATAACAATGGATGAGCAGAGTCCAATGAAAGATTACTTTATTGAAGATGGAGATGATATACTTTTAATCCCAGCAAGTATAGCAGGATATTATAATTACAAAAAGAGATAAGGTTTTACCTTATTTCATTCTGTTTTTTTAATTATTCTTTTTTCTTGAGGGAATAAGAGCAATTTCATCATCATCATCAATCTCATAATCATTTATCTGAGAATTGGGATTTAATAAAATCCCACCTGAGGATAAAAGGAAATCTTCTTGTTTATAATTAAATAAGATTCCAATCCTTTTTTTTACTGCCCTTATTAAATCAGTAGTATTTATAATAATAATTTTGGTTTTCTCCCCAGGTTCAATTAAAGATCTTATATAAACTCGAATTTGGTCTTTCATTTCAATAGTTTCCACAGGGGGAGTATATATAATCTCCTTATTTACCTCATATCTATTATTTAACATATTGTCAATTAAAACTTTTCTTTCATTCTCATCAAAATATAACATTTCTCTAATAAACTGTATCTTTTCTAATTTTGAAAAATCTAACTGGTTTATTTTCTCTAATTCTTCTTGTTTAAATACTGAGAAAATGAACTTGTTGATTACTGTCATCTCTTCATAAGATTCCTCAGATTCTACGTATTTTTTAATTAAAGGCATAGCATTAAAATAATCTTCAATTAGTTCAGCATTATTTTTGTGAATCGATTTAGGTTGATGTATAATTTTCTTTTTCTTCAATTTATCAAATGGAATTTTATTAGATTGGATTACTGTATAAATAGTACTAGTCGAAAGTACGACAACACTTCCAACAGTAAGAAAGAGAAATAGAGTAAAGTCTCCTATATGAAACAAGAAAAATGCTATATAAATAAAAATAATAATTACATAAAGAGTAAAGAGACTAAGGATCCTATTTTTTTTTCTCATAATTTTTTGATTAGATTGTTATCTAAATTTTTAATATATAGTTTAAAATATAAATTACATTGGAATAAAATTGGAGTTTTAATATTCATTCACCTTGGATTGATTTTCTTATTTTAGAATAGTGTTCTAAGTCTAAATTATATCCAATTTTACCATTTATTTTTTCACTTTTTATCAATTTCAGGTTCTTTAAGATTTCTAAGTATTTTTTAACAGTACTGTGATTTTTCTTTAATCCATTTGCTATTTCTGTAATCTTTAATGGTTTATTTTCTTTTTCTATAAAACTAATGATGTTTTGAACGATATCCTTATTTAAATAATAGTGAAATTTGTCAAATTTTGGATTTGAATCAAATTTAAAAAAAATTCTATGGTTGTTAAGCTTTTTTGATCTAATGAATCGAAATTTTTCTAAACAAGATAAATGCCATAAAGCCTGATTACTTCCAATCTTCAGTTCTCGCATTATTTCATTGATATTTGATGGCTTTTTATTAATAAAATTATAGATCTTATTCCTAAGAGGATTTTCTCTAATATTGTTCTTCATTAATCGTGTTCCGGGAATAATTACTCGTTTTTTTATTAATGATTTGATTACTAATTCAATTTTATTTCTATTTATATTTGGATTTCGTCTTACCCTATTATTGACAAATTCTATTATATCATTGATTGAAAAAAAAGTCTTTTTTTTTAAAAATTCCTCTACTAACTGAAAAACAACAGATTCTACATCTTCCAGAGAACTCATAGTTCTATTTTTATATTAGGATTGATAAACTTGTTTTTATTGGTTAATATTCTCTTTAAATCCAATTTTTGTACTATATATATTAATAGGCATTAATACAATTTATAGTATAATTTCTCAAGGATAGGTATGAACTTATATTGTATTGTAATGATTTTTTAAAAACTTCAAAATCATTCCAATGGGTTTTATTATATCTTTTTATTGTGATTTAGTTAAGTTTCCAAAAAAAAAATTATACAAAATTAATACTAAAAAAAAAAGGAAGTGATATGTATGAGTTTTGAAGACGATTTTGATGAAGATTTGGGTGGCGAAGAACATGTAAATTCTAAAACGCCAATGTCTAAAGTCCCTTCAACAGGAAAGAAAATTACTTTATATTTTATGTCTACAATCGGTCCTGGTGAGAAGAAAGAAAAGTTAACTGTGAATGACGCCAATCGTATTGATGATATTAAGCGAACATTAGGAAATTTATATGGACTTGATCCTAATGATTTTCATTTATCTTCTGGAGGAGTGACATTAGACGAAAATAGTTCATTAAGAGAATACCATGTAAATGATGGAGATGATATTCTTTTAATTCCTGCGAGTACAGCTGGGTAAACTTATATAATTTTCTTCATAAGTTATAATATGAGGGCATTAAGCCCTTCAACTTTTTTTTTATATTAACAATTATGGTGATATTATTGGATAAGGGTTCAGAGTTTTTCGGAAAAGAACTTTCGGTGGAAGAGAGGAATTTATATGATCGCCAGTTCCGACTTGAGGGATGGTCTCAGACATTAGTAAAAAATTCAAGAGTATTGATAGCTGGGATTGGTGGATTAGGATGTGAAATTGCTAAAAATTTAGCCATGCTCGGGATTGGGTGTGTAGATATGGTAGATTTGGATGTTATTGAGCATTCAAACTTGAACCGTCAAATACTTTTCACCGGATCGAAAATTGGAGAGTCTAAAGCTATTGCTGCAGCTAAAAAATTGCGGGAAATAAATCCTAATATTATTATCAAAGGATATCACACCTCCTTAGAACGGTTAAATCCTGCAATTTATCAAGCTGCTGATGTCATTATAGGGGGGCTTGATTCAATTAATGCAAGGTTAAATTTGAATGCGCAATGCATAAGGTTTAAAAAACCTCTTGTAGATGGGGGCGTATCAGGATATCATGGGCATGTATATACGATATTTCCTTATCAAAATGCCTGTTATGAATGCAATCCATTACCAGTAGGGGAAAGTGATGAAATGGCGGCTTGTACAGTGGTAGGTATCCCCCGCAAAAGAATTCATTGTGTTTTTAAAGGAGATATGGCGTTTAGAGAAAAGTTCGATCGAGAACCAAATCCAAAAAATGTTAAAGATATCAAATTCATTCAAGAAGCTGCAAATGAATTAGTTAAAAAACATGATTTCTTACCGGAATATACGATAGACGACATTGTAAAAATAATTGATCGACACGATCCTGGGATAATAACAATAAATGCAGTTATTTCTGCATTACAGTCACATGAAGCAATAAAAATTCTTCATTGGAGTAGGGGTCACAAGGGATTAGGTGAACCTATCAAGAGTTATATAATTTTTAATGCAATGACGATGAAATTTTATCATATTGAAAAAAATAGAAACCCTGAATGCTCCCAATGTGGTAAAGATGTTCGAAGAGTGACTTTAAAGTTAAGCTCTCAATCACCTTGTGGTAAAATAATTGAAATTTTGAAAAAAAATGGTTTTGATTTGGATCAAGATTCTGAACCGATTCTTACTTTAATGGATTTCAATGATATTAAGATTATAGACTTAGAACAGAACTCAGATGAAAATGGTTTGAGAAATTATGAATTAATTACGGCAGCAGGATTTAAGGGAGGAGAAATTTTAGTAACTCTAAAATTAAAATAAATTTTTAACTAAACACTATTATGAATACATTTAATGATAAAATTATTTAAAAAAATTTTGAATTTTAAGAAATAAAAGGTTAAAAATAATGAGTATAAGAAGTAGTCGTATTTCCCAAGATTTTGCAGGATTAAAAAAGATGCTTAAAGATGGGACAATTATCCAATTAAAGCCATTTAATCCAAATAAAAAGAGTATTGATCATTTAGCTATTACAATTAAAGGTCCTAACAGTACTGCTTATGCGGGTGGGCTTTTTAAGTTAGAAATGAAATTCCCTACCCAATATCCTAAACAACCACCTTTTGTAAGAATGCATACTCCTATATGGCATCCAAATTTTTGGCCAAAACCAACTGAATATAAAGGACAGAGAAATATTTGCTTAGCTTTGGTGGATCCCTCTTTAATTGGTAAAAAAGGGGGATGGAGTCCATCAAAAACTGCAGTAACTGTTGTTCAAGCAATAATAGCTATGTTAAACACTCGTGGTAAATATGTAAATCCAACAGATGTTTTTAATAAAAAAGCAGCAATAGAAATGATGAAAAATCCTAAGTTTTTTGAGAAAAAGGTTAAAAATCTCGTAAAGAAGTATGCAAATAAGAAGTGGTGATAACTTTAATGGAAGAAAAACCATTACGTAATCGTTCTGTTAAAGATGAAATTAAGAGGAAAATCAAGGAAAAAATAAAACAAGAATTATTAGATGAAATATGTGAAGAGCTTAAATTAGAAGAAGAGGAACTGACAGAAGAAATTACCTCGATGTTAACACAAAAATCACCTAGTAAACCAATCATAAAGCATTCGAAAGAACCTACTGGTATAATAGTAGAGAAAAAGAAAATTGAAACTCAAATGGAACAAGAAATACAAAAGGAAGTCTATATATCAGTAAAAGCGATCCTAAAAATAGCTAGCCACGCATTGAAATATGCTAATTTAAAGATTCCTCAAGAAAAATGGGTAGAAGTAATAGGACTTCTTGCAGGGAAATTGGATAAAAATAATATGTTATACATTGAGGACGCTTACCCAATGGGGCATGGAACAGCAGTTTACGCAGAAATTAAAGACTATAAAAATTATGTAAGAGCATTTAAAGATATTAAAAAACAAAAGTTGTTTATGTGTGGATGGTATCATTCACATCCAACTTTTGGCTGTTTCATGTCTAGGGAGGATATAGGAACTCAAGAACGGTATCAAAAACTATGGGATAAAGCAGTTGCTCTAGTTATCGATCCGTACCTTATTGATGGAACATCAACTGGATTTGAGATTTATCGTGCAAATTTGAAATCAAAAACGTGGTATCCATTATTATATGGAATAAAAGGAGCATTGGATATCCGAATGTTGCCAGATATATTATCATTTATGAATCCTATAATCCAGGGGAAACCAGTTTATCTAGAATATGATAATGAATAAAGAATTTATGAGTTGGTGATTATTGAACTGTGGTAAAAACTAAATTAATTGTTGCACTGTTAATTTTATTTTCAATTATAGGTATAATCCACAGTATAATTCTAAGTTCTTTTAATGTGTTTATAACTTGGCTGTTAATTGGGATATGGCTAATTTTTTCATTCAAGGTATTGCAAAATATAAAACAATACCGAGAATATAATTCACCACACAATACAGCTTTTTTTACAGTATTCCCTGTTTTTATTAGTATATTTTATTCAATATGGGGAAATTTTACAGGTTTGTTGGGGGAAAATCTCCTAAAGGATACGAATTTGTATTTAAGTTGGTGGGGCATTATATTTGCTCTTCCTTATTTAATATATGGTTCGATTTCTTTATATCGTTGTTTTAAAAAATATAATGTAATTTATTTTGGCACGAAATCTGTAGATGCCCGTAAATTTGGATATATTTTAGGATTTTCGATTTTGTTTTTCATCACAGTTTACTGGGTAAGTTTCAATATGCTTATTGACTTCTATGAAACTTTATTATTTCCAGTTCATTTTCTAATAGATTTAAATCTTTTAATTTTAATTATTACTACTATTGCGATTATAATTATAGCAGGCTTTTTTGGGACTCGAAGACGATTAACCCAGTTAACAAGGGATTATATAACTCAACGTACAAATAGATTAAACCAATTATCATCACCAAACCTTAACCTAAATCCTAGAAGGTACAGAAAAAGTATCCGTACCACAACAAGATCAACTCCTACACCCTCATCGAGATCTATAACAACTAGATCAAGATCTATTAACCATTCTTCAAGAACGACACCAACAGCTAGTCGTCAATCGACAACTACAAAATCAGAAGCTGTAACTAGGACTGTAAGCATGGGACCAAAAGGCAAACAAGTACGAAAAAAAAGCACTTTGAAAATAACTAATTTTAATGTATATAAACCAAAAGGAGCGCGTTTAACAAGAGAGGATTTCAAATGCATTTTTTGCTTTAAATTGCCAAAATTTCCTGAAGACAAAGGCAGAGGAATCATTTTATGTCCTAACTGCCGATATCCTGCCCATGCAGACGAATTTAAAGATTGGCTGCAAAGTTCAAATCTTTGTTCGAGATGTAATGCTCCTATTCCAAATAATTATAGGAAAAATCCCAGAACATTGTCAATTAAAAAATATTTACTTGTCGTAAGACATTTTACTGGTAATAAAAAGTAATTAGTTTCCCAATTTTAGCTTTTTTTTTAAATCCCCTATAGTAGTTTTTAATTCAGCATATACATTATGAGGGTGGATAGATTCAAAACTTTCAATTGTAAATTTTATTTTATAGTTATTTTCTATGTTTGGAAAATCTCTTAGGATGAAATTTCTAGCCATTTCCCTAATAACATCTTCCGAAAATAATGGTTTTAAGTGAGCAGTTCTAACTAACTCTGCTTCTTCAGGTCTTTTTAATACAGATTGTATTTTACCGCTCATAGATTCTTCTATAACATCAATTATATCTAACACATCAATTTTATGATTGGATAAATCTTTAATTTGAACAATAATAGTGCCTACAGACCTTTGATTATGTGAAGAAAATGGGAGAATATTAATTAATTTCTTAATGTCATCTTCGGAAACATTAATATCTTTTCTAGTTTTGATGATTTCTGCTGCATATTCTTGCGACATTTCTTTTGCACATGGGCATACTGTTATTCCAACAGCACTTGCTCCAATAAAATAGATAAACTCAATTTCACCCGAAAATGTTCTGTTAGCTTTAACATTTGATATAATATCATAAGATTTCTGGATATTTCTTGTATTATTTTCTCTTACCTGCACAACGATTTTTCCTTCTAATTTAACTTCCGCTTTTGAAGTATATGGGTGTCGTTCTAATAGCTTCCGAACTATTCTATCACCAACTAATTCAATTGTAGGTGTTGGTTTGAAAATTACTTCATTTATAACTTCTTCTATAGTTTCTGAAGTTCTTGACATGTGAATGCCACGTTGTTGAGCAGGAAGGTCGATCAAAGCAGAGATTTTAGGGTAAAAGGAGAATTTTTTATTTTCTTGTACTATTTCAACCTTTTTTTCTAGTTCAACTATCCCAACCTTATCAATTGCGATATCAATTCCGGAACCAGAATCTTGGAGATCTGTTTTAAATTTATGAATTTTACTTCACCATTTTCAAAAAATTTAGTTTCTCTAATTAAAAAAAAGAAGAATCGATTTTAATAGTTAATATTAAGTAATTAAATTAACTCGTTCTAGGTCTAAGCCATTAAAAAAGATTAAGAGTTCTCAACAATGTTAGATCGAAAAAAGAATTAGTTAATTTGAAATAACTTAATGGTATAGTATAATATTAAAAATGAGTTCAATTAATAAACTCAATTTATTTAAAAATGCCTAAAACAATAATTCACAGCCCGTATGCATTAATTGGGGAAGATTTAGAGTTAAAGAAGAATGTCTCTTTAGAGCTTGATGATTATGGGAAAATTGAATTCATAACCCATGAAGAACCTGAAAAAAATCTTCAACCGCTAGGAGCAGATCGTTCTACTTTAATGATCCCTGGTTTAATTAATTCTCATGTGCATATCGGTGATAGCTTTGCTAAAGAATATGGATTTAATAAAGAGCTAAATGAAATTGTAGCACCTCCATTTGGTTTAAAGCATAAGTTATTGCGACAAACTCCTAGAGAAGTAAAAATAAAGGGAATAGAAAGTGCAATTTTTGAAATGCTATCAAACGGAATTACATGCTTCATTGATTTTAGAGAGGAGAGTGTTGAAGGTGTGAATCTTTTGAGAGGTGTGTTAGATCATTTATTAATAAATTGTTTAATTTATGGTAGATTTTTGGATGAAAGTGAAATAGATTCAATTTTTGAGCTTGCAGACGGTGTAGGATTGGCAAGTTATAAACAAATTTCGAAGAATAATAAAAAATACATTTTTGAATCTAAACTAAATTTTAAAAAAATGATAGCCTGTCATTGTGCTGAAAATAATCGCGATCCTCATTTAATGGATGACATGTTTAATGATGATTTGGTCGATATAATCATCCATGGAACAAAATTCATTACAAAAGACCTTTTTGAAATTCAAAAGAAAGCAAAGGCTCTAGTTTTATGTCCTCGTTGCAATGGATATTTTGGAGTTGGATTCCCTCCAATTACAGAGATTATTAAACTTAAAATTCCTATATCATTAGGTACAGATAATGTAATGGTAAATAATATTGATTTATTTGAGGAAATGCGTTATTTATATCGGATTTCGAGAGTATTGGGGAGATCTGACAAATCAATCCAGTTAACTTCCAGAGAACTATTAAAAATGGTTACCATTAATGCTGCAAGGAATTTTCGATTAGAAACCCAATTTGGATCAATCTCAGAAGGGAAATTAGCTGATTTCTTTGTATTAGACTTAACTGATCCAAACTTTTATATAAATAACTTAAACAAGAATAATATTTTTGATATTATTGTTCAAAGAACTAAATCTGAAAATATTATAAAAACTTATATAAAAGGAATCATAGCGTATGAGAGAAACTGAAAAGCCTTATATTATTTTAAGTGCTGCGATGACAATAGATGGGAAGATCGCCTCGAGAGCAGGAGATCCCGAACTTTCAGATGAAGAAGATTGGAGGGAAGTTCATAAATTAAGGGCTCAAGTAGATGCGATTATGGTTGGAAAGGGGACAATTTTAAATGATAATCCAAAATTGCACATTAAAATTCATGATAATGCGGGATATTACAGGATTGTCATTGATAGTAATCTAAGTATTCCAATTGAATCTAATGTCATTTCTTTTCAACCAGAGAGATATCCCACTATTATTTGTACAACAGAAAATGTTCCAATTAATAAAATAAAGAAATATGAAAAAAAAGTTAAAATCATTCAATCAGGGAAAGGAGAAAGAGTAGATTTAAGAAAGCTCATGCCACTTCTAAAAGATTATGAGATACAAACCATTTTATTAGAAGGTGGAGGGAATCTAAATTGGAGTTTTATTAAGGAGGATTTAATCAATGAGATAAGGTTAACAGTAGCACCTTGGATCGTTGGTGGTAAAGATGCAATAAGTTTAGTAGAAGGAATAGGATTTAAAAAAATGAGTGAAGCAAAAAGATTTGATTTATTTGAATCAAGACACAGAAATAATTATGTTCTTTTAACATATAAAAGGAAACTTTGATGAGGCAAGTAGATATCAAAAACTTTAGGAAAGTAACCCTAAGAAAATTAAGAGAGAGAGTTGCAGTAATTAAGTCTCATTTACCCAAAGCTCGTCGATATATAATCACATATTCAAAAAATTTCACATTATCCTTATCGAATTACTGTCAAAATTTCTGTGGTTATTGTTTTTATAACTTTAGGATTCCCAAAGTAGAAGGGAAAAGGAATGTTGTGTTAATAGAAAATGAAGAAATACTTGATATAATACAGAAGGGTGTTCTTTATAATTGTAAGGAAGCTTTAATTATGTCAGGAGAAAAAGCAGATACATTTAAAGAAGTCAAGGAAAGACTAAGAAAAAGGAATCATGATAATTTTATTGATTTTGTTAAAGATATTTCAAGGAAGTTATTAGATTCTAAATTATTACCTCATACAAATATTGGTATCCTTACGTACGACGAATTAAAGAATTTGAAAGATTATAATGCAAGTATGGGGCTTATGCTCGAGAGTACTAGCATGAAATTATTCAAGAAAGGAGGTGTACATGAACAATCACCGGGAAAAATTCCTGATGAACGCATAGAACACATTAAAAATGCTGGAAAATTAAAGATTCCATTTACTACGGGATTACTTTTAGGAATTGGAGAATCTTTTGAAGATAGAGTAAAAGATTTGTATTTAATTAAAAAAATCCATGATTTATATGGTCATATTCAAGAAATAATAATTCAGAATTTTGTAGATAAACCAAGTATCCCATACAGGCCTAGAACACCAATAAAAATTAAAGATATTTTAAGAATTGTGGGAATTGCTAAGGTTATATTTGAAAATGATATTTCTATTCAAGTGCCACCAAATCTGATATCGGGATATGAAAAAGATTTTATTGCAATGGGGATTGATGATTTTGGAGGAATCTCACCATTTACTTTAGATTATATAAATCCTTCAAATAAATGGCCTCAAATCGATGAATTAGAAACTATTTGTAAATCTGATGGTTATGTTCTTAAAGAAAGGCTCCCAGTTTATGATAAATTTATAAGAAAAAATGGATATTGCCCGGAAAATATTAAAAAAACTATTGATATTATAAATATTAATGATGAATCTCCAGATCTTTAATCAGATTGAGACAGAAATAAGAACAATTTTGGGGAAAGCCCTAAACAGTGTTGAGATTTCTTCTGAAGAAGCTTTAAAATTACTAGAAGTTCACGGTAAAGAGTTTTTTGCATTACAATATACTGCAAATGAATTATGTTTGGAAAAAAAAAAAGATATTGTAACATTTGTAATTAATCGAAACATAAATTTCACAAATGTGTGCTTTCAAGGATGCAAATTCTGTTCATTTAGCTTACCAGCTAATCATGAAAATGCTTTCTTACTCAACTTAGATGAGATTAAAGACCGAATTATTGAAGCCAAGAATTTAAACTGCTCAGAGGTATGTATCCAGGGAGGGATAAATCCTGAATTAAAGTTTGATTTTTATTTAGATATTCTTAAATTGGTCAAAGAAGTTGATAAGAATATGCATAGCCATGCATTTTCTCCACAAGAAATTCACTTCATGTCAAAGTTATATGGCGCTTCAGTGGAAAATACTTTAAAAGAATTAAAAAAAGCGGGATTAGATTCGATTCCTGGAACTGCTGCCGAGATTCTAGTTGACGATATTCGAAAGATTATTTGCCCAAATAAAGTTTCCACTAAACAATGGATTGACATTATCACCACAGCTCATAATTTAGGAATCCCAACAACCTCAACTATCATGTATGGGCACATAGAATCTAATAAGGACCGAATTGATCATTTAAATGTCTTGAGAGAGATCCAGAAAAATACGAAAGGTTTCACAGAATTAGTGCCTTTACCTTTTGTAAAAGAAAAACCTATATTATCAACATTGGAAACATATCCTTTAAATCCTAGCTACGGCATATCGGATTTAAAATTATTTTGTGTGGCGCGGATATTTCTAAATAATTATATAGATAATATACAATGCTCTTGGCCAAAATTAGGACCAAATTTTGCTCAAGTCTCTTTAAACTATGGTGTAAACGATTTCGGCGGAACTTTGATTGAAGAAAATATATCTAAAAGTGCTGGAGCAAAATATGGAGAATATTTAGATCCACAAGAAATAAGAACTATAATAAAAAAGGCAGGAAAAAAACCTGCTCAAAGAGATACGTTATATAATATATTAAAATATTATTAAAAATACTTATTTTTCAAGGTACTCCAGAATATAACGTTGTGTAATTAGATCTGAATTTACCATACCTAAGACTTTTCCTTGGTCTACTACAGGCATTGCTGATATCTGGTATTGCTCTAATTCACGAACGATATCCAAAATAGAAAAATCAGGAGAAGCCGTAATGACATTCTTCGTCATAACCAATTCTAAGCTAGCGTCACAACTATTTGATGCAACAGCAGCAGTTATATCCCAATCTGTCACTACTCCGACAAGTTTTTTTTCAGAAAGTACGGCAACTATACCACTGTTTCTTTCAATCATTAGGGCTGCTGCCTTTTGAATACTAGTTTTTACGTCAATTGTCGGAATTAAAATCATAATATCCTTAGCTGTTCGCTCACTTTCCTTGGCAGTTAGTCGCTGGAGACTAATTTGTTCTGCAGCTGTGCTCGGGAGCATATCTGGATTTGCAGTTAATAAATCAACTAATTCGATCATGTTATGATGAATTACATCTTCTCTGTATTCTTCTCCGGCTATGAGACGTTGTTTAGAAAGTTCACCATATTCCTTAGAATTATCTTTTAACCATTTTTCTACTTTATTATGATCACCTAAAATTTCTTTAGGTATTTGCAGTGATTCTGGGGTTTTTATAATATGTTCCTGAGCTGCAAAAATAACTCCACCAGAATTTACTAAATAATCATTTGCAATCATGACTCCTTTTTCCCTATATACTATTTGTTCCATTCTTGTTCGTGCTGCTTTCCTGTTTGGATCTGGACTATATGTGTTAGCTCCTTCTACTATTAATGACCACTTTCCCATTCTATCTATAGTGATTGAAGGGGATTCAGAAAGACGGACACCTAAATAATTAAATACAGGTGCAGCAGGCACCAAACAAAAAGCATTTTCAACAAGTAAATTATTGGGATTTGTTGAAAATTTGATGGGATGTTTGTATCCTTCTGAAATAATTTTATCTTTAAAGTAATTATTAGTGACTGTTTTTTTTTCTTGCCACATTTTGAAAAGTTCATTAATAGGTAACCCCGATTCATTATACAGATACCCTTCTAAATCACTTACACCTATTACTCTCACATCTGGAATTCTATCTTTCATTATTCGAGCAGCATGAGCTCCCACAGCTCCAAAACCTTGGATCAAGATTTTCAAATCACTTATATTTGGGATTTCTAAATTAGCAAATTGGGACAATACCCTTAATCTGGGCATAATTTCTAGCAAAGTTTGTAATGCTATTACAACACCTCCTGCAGCAGCGCCAAGCTCGTCAATCCGATTTCCTCCCATGTCAGCAGGTTTTGATACAGCACTGTCTAAACCATTTTCGATAGCGATTGTCTTCATATCAGAATCATTAGTACCTACATCTGGTCCCGGTACATAAATCTCTATATATCGATTTATTAGCTTTGCAAAACCTCGGATTATTTCATTTCGATCCTTTTGAGAAATATCTCTCTCAGCAACAATCCCAGATTTTCCCCCCCCATAGGGGAGGTTAGCTGCTGCATTTTTTAATGTCATACCCCTAGCTAAATTATGAATGTCTGAGGGTGTGATGTCAGGTAGCATCCTTATTCCACCCATACTTGGTTTCCCCATACTCAAGTTGTCAACAATGAGATAGCCCCCTATTTCTAATGGTGATTCTTCATCCCAGAGACAAGAAACAAGATGGGGACCTAATTTGTCAACAACTATTCCAATTCGAGACAATAAAAGTTCATCTGCATTACTAAATTCTAAGTAGCATCTCCCATTTTCTTTTTTAAGTCGGTTTTTGAGAGTAGCTTCTGGTAATTTTTCTTTGAGGAAAATTTCCATTTTTTTTGGAATCATTATTAATACCCATTCAGATTATAGGTTATTTTTATTTAGGTATGTGTACTAATATGAGTCTTTCTAATTTAAAAATGTCTGGTATATTAATGTTATATCGAAAGGATTATATGGCTTCAAAAGAAATCAATTAAAGCTATAGTTAATTGAATCTATATATGGGAATAATGCCTAAAAGATTATTACTAATTGGAATAGATCAAGCAATACCTTATTTTATAAAAAAGTTTTATGAAGAGGGATTAATCCCGAATATTGGACATTTAATCGAGAATGGGGTTATATGCGAAGCAAAGCCATGTGCTCCTTGTGATACACCTACAAATTGGACAACAATCGCAACTGGAGCGACTACGGCCATTCATGGCGCAACTAGTTTCTATATGCATATCCCTGGTGAATCTATTGATTATGGGTTAAATTACAGATCTAGAACTCAACTATCTCAATATTGTCAAGCAGAATACTTCTGGGATGTAGCAAATAGAAGTGGATTAACACCATTTGTCTTTAATTATCCAGCAGGGTGGCCAAGCCATTTTCAAAAAGGAGTTATGAGTCTCTTTACTTGGCATATTCCTAAATCTTTCCCAATTATGTTGATACCTTCATCAAAGTATTTCTTTTCTCATGTTTCCGATGTTTCAAGTAATCGTCTCGAAATTTTGGAAATTAATCATAAAAATGTAAATAAAAGACTTACTTTTAAGGCTGTAATAAATGTTAAAAGTAAGGAAATAAAGGACCAGCCTTTAATAACCGCTTATCTTTTTGACTCTATGGGAAATGGGTATGACAGTTTAAAAATACCGATAAGTACTACTCAATTTGAGATCATTAAGGAAAATGAGTGGAGTTGTTGGATACGAACTAACGTAGATACGATATATGGTTATTTACCATGTCTTTTCAAGTTAAAAATTATAAGTATAGATCCTAATGGAAGGAGCTTAGTATTAGAGCGCTCTGGACTTTATAATATGAAAGGTTGGTCCACTTCAGAAGAGTTTAGTAACAAACTTATAAGAAACGTGTTTAAATATGATCTTCCCAAAAAGCAGAAGATTGAATTCATGATGTATGGAAAAATTAGTCGATTTCTATCATCAGCTAGGAGAGAAAGCTTAACAATAGCTGAAGCTATTAAATATTCACAACTAGCGATAAATTGGGATGTTTGTTTTTTTCATTACCATGCCCTAGATACAGTAAATAATGATTCATTAGCATATTTAGATAAGAAATTTCCCTTTTATTCTGAAAAAACTGAAAGTAAAGCATTAAATAATATAGAAATTGCTTATAAAATTGTTGATGAACTTGTAGATTTACTGCTTAAATCTTGTGTGGATGAAACTACCATCATAGTTTTTGTTTCAGATCACGGAGCAGTGCCAATTTGGAAAATAATTAATATTCCATTGATTTTTAAGAATGCGGGATTAACAAGCTATAAATTTGATGAAAATCAAAAATTATACAAAATTAATTGGAGGAAAACTATCGCATTTCCATATTTAGAACCTCCATTTGTTTGGATTAATCTTAAGAATAGAGATCCAAATGGAATTGTTAAAGAGAGTGAACTTGATGAGGTAATAGATCGAATTATTGACACATTATATAGTTTGAAAGATCCTATAACTCAAAAACCCTTAATACAAAAAGTTTTTAAAAGAGAAGAAGCGGAATATCTTGGTTTGAATGGTGAAAGGATAGGTGATTTGATTTATTTTTTAAAACCACCTTATGGATTATTTAATGGATTTTTAAATTCACTTAATGCCTCCACTCTCACATCAGATCTTTTAACTAAATCAGATGTATACGATTCTCAAAAAATTCTAGGAGCTCACGCCTATTATCTTCCTTCAACGGAATTTGGGAACTTCACTGTGAATGGTCCATTAATAATGATTGGCCCAGGAATTAAAAAGGGTGTCGCTCTAAATAGTTCTGTTAATCTAATTGACGTTGCTCCTACATTGGCTCATTTATTGAACATTCCAAATCCTAGCTCTTCACAAGGAAGAGTTTTATATGATTTCCTGATATAATGTTAATGAATTTTTAAATCTCAATCTAATTTTTTTTAAGGCTATAACCATTTTAATAATAAATTGATTTAAATTTAATTTTAAATCATTTAAAATAAAAGAAAATTTCTAGGTGATTATTATTACCGTAAGTATTATTGCAACTGTTCGTGTTAGAGAAGGCAAAATGGAAGAAGCAAAAGAAGTTTTAAAGAAATTAGTTCCTAAGATAAAAGAATCTGAGCTAGGTACATTGGAATATATTCCACATACAGTACAACAAGATCCTAATACTATAATCTTCTATGAAAAATATGCTGATGAAGATGCTCTGAAAATCCATTCAAAAAGTTTAGGTAAAAACATGGCAGAGTTTGGTCCACTTATAGAACCGGGAATGGATGTAAAAAATCTTAAAGAAATTTTATAGTTTAACTTTTTTTTATTTTTTTTAATTACTCATCTTGAATATAAGGTTTTCCAAGAAACAAGCAAATTTCTGCTTTCTTCAATTCACGCCCTAAATAATTTAAATGATATGGATCGCGAGTCAAATTACGATTGATTACTGTCTTACTAATAGCTTCAGCATTTTCCCCTATAAAGGTATCAATTATTTCATCTTTATTCGAATAGAAAAGAACATAAATTTTCATGGTATAATTATTTGTATAAATTCTAAAATAACCCTTTTCATCCGGAGAATACTCTTTTATTGATTGATCTACTAATAATGATTCTGAAATATCAATATTAGGGAATATTTGACTGGTCTTTCCTTTTGCTTTAAAGACAGATATACCTTGATTGATGGGGGGAGTTTCTTTATATTTTGCCAAATAATTTAACTTTATGCTTTCTTTCAGTTCTCTAACTCCTCCTATCAGTTTTGTACTGTGTTCGACAGTAAAAAGAATTCCCATATCTAATTCAATTGCTATACTTGCTAAAAGCCCATTTATCCCTACTGAATCAATGTCCATTAATTCAACTACATTGGAAATTCCAAAAAATAGTGGAAGGTCAAGTTTTTCATATTTTTCTTGCTTAACTTGCTTTTTATAGAGAAAATAGGTCTCTAAAGAATTAGTTATACCCGGGCGAATAGGGGTTTCTAATAAAGGATCAGCAATTAATTTCTTGAAACCATGATCCTGTAATATCTTAGTTAATTTCAATAAATTTTTAACTCGGACTTCTGGTTTTCTGGGAAAGTATGCTTTATTTAGGTTCGTGGGAAGTATAACAATGGGGATATCCTTAGGAAAATTCATAAATTCTTTATAATTCCCCAAGTCTAAACTTAGAACAAGATCAATACCCTCTTCTACTGCTGCACTAAGTTCCTGCCCATGCATAGAGTCAATACTTAAAAGAACATCATATTTGGATCTGATTAAGGAAATTATTTCTCTTATTCTATCTTGATTAGGTTTGTTCGAAACACAACCAATATCGATAATATCTGCCCCAGATTTGATATAATACTTAACTTTTGTAAGGATATTATCATTAGTTTTCTGGGTACAATTTACTATTTCAGCAATAATAGGTGGCGGTAAATTTCTCCCTATAATTAAGTCTGACTTTTTTTCGCTAATATAATAAGTATGACTCCCAATTTCATTTTTTGCTGACTCTACTAGCTCTTTAACAGCATTATGATAAGTATCTTCTCCCGAAATTTCTATTAACCTATTTGCAGGTATAGTGTTGGAGAAATTAACTTTACCTAAATTTTTTAAAATTGACGGTAAATCAGAAGCAAATTCAGGTCCTTTTCTGATTTTGACTGAATAATGATTTTCTAAATAAGTTGAATCCCATTGTACAAATCCAGGCAATAGCACTATATCAAAATTTGTTAAATTAACACTTTCTAATATTTGAGAGGTGAGAGCTTCAGTTAAAAAAGCTGATATAGATATAGGGGCTTTTTTAATAGTTATATCATGTTCTTCGATGGGTTTAATAATATTTTCTATTATTTCATAACTACTTTGTCCAGTAATTATTAAAATTTTAATTTAAATCACGTATCCATTTTTCTTTTTCGAATGGAATGAATATATCATCTAAAATTGAGCCAGAAGCCTGCTTGATTTTTAAATTATCAATAATAGGTTCAAATTCACCACCCAATAGTCCATTAGCAATAAATGCAGCACCTTGGGCAGCTCGTTTTGCTATTTGGCTATAAGACTTCATTAACCTTACAGGAGCTACATCACTTAATGCATTAATTATTTTTTCCTTTAAATATGATAAGTTAGCTCCTCTTCCTGCCAACAAAACTTCAGTTATTTTTTCTTTTTTTGAAAATGACGACGATATGCCAAAAACGGCCTTTTTCACACTTGAAATATATGCTTTGAGTGCAATTCTAGTTTGTTCATCCTTTTCAGCTAAGAGGGTTATTTCTTTCAGACTCAAATTGGAATACCCTGAGATATAGGCTACTCCTCCTTTATAAATGTTATTTTTATGTATATTTTTAATTAAATAAGCTAATTCCCCATCTAGGGAACCGCAAGCTCTAAAACCCATTATATTACTTCCACCAATTCCATCTATAATTTGACCCTTTTCAATTGCGAGTACTGCGGTAAAACCATACCCAATCTCGACCATTATAAAGTTGGTGTCCTCTGGTGCAATTTCCAATCGTTCCATTTGATCTCTGATGCCTGTTACTGCAGTGCATATTTTATCTGCTGTACCCATATCAATTTTGTTAATTTTACGATATCTGGGGACAGTAGGAAGATGTTTAACTCCAGGGACGATTACAGCTTTAGTAGGTTCCGCTTTAATTAGCTTTAAAATTTCTCCTAAGCCCACAAGTTTTTTTTGATCTTCACTTTCAAATTTTAATAGGGTAAAAAATATATCGTTTTCTGTTAAATCGCTTACATTTTTTAATGGAAGGCCGAATCCACTTGGAGCTACCATTAAATCAAGATTTTCAATAGTTCTAATGACATATATTGCTTTTTGAGGTTCTATAATTAGTTCCTTTGAAGGTATTGATGTGTCCAAGATTATTTCATCATTATCTAAGCCAAAAAAATCCCATGATTTACTTCCTGGATCAATACCTATTACTCTCAATTATATCAACAAGCTTAAATAAATACTTATCAGTTTTATATAGGAATTATAATTCCTATTTTTAAATTAAAATTATTGTTTTGGAGAACAAGAAATCTTATTCAAGAACATTTGCTTTCGATGTATAATACCATTCATGAAAAAATAAATAAAGCTGAGAAAAGGAATAAAGGAATGGTAAGTACCCTAAGAAAATGCAAATTTTCTAAAAAAGAATAAACCCTAATGAAGAAAATCTTTTTTAAACACTTTTTTTAGAAATTTTATGTTAAGATATAAATAATGATAAGAATTTCATTACTCACTATATACGGAATATTATTTATGAAAAAATTAGGGTGAAGTAGAATCACTGTAAAAGTATGGATATGTAAAATATGTGGAGAAGCTTATATTGGTGAGGAAGAACCAAGTCGTTGTCCATTTTGTGGAGCATTTAAAAAATATTTTGTAGAATCAACAAAATATGATGATACAGGAGCTTGGGATGTTGAATTAAATGATAAAGATAGAGAGAATGCTGAAAAAGCTTTAGAAGTAGAAATATCTAATAACATATTCTATAAATGCGCAAGCATAAAGACACCTGAACTTGATGGCCAAAAATTATTTAAAATTCTTGGTAAGGTTGAAGCTGAACACGCATCAGTTTGGAAGAAAATTTTGAAACTTGAAAAGATAGAATTCTCTAAGTATGATAAATGTGCATCTGAATACAAACCAAATCTCGAAGAATCTCACAGTAGGGAAGATAGAGCCATTAAATTTTATGGTCAGGCTGCATCAGAAGCTAAAAATCCACGTATAAAAGAAATTTTCAAAGCTTTTGTAGAAGTTGAAACAGATCACTTACGTCTTTCCGAAGCAAGACTTTAGGTATTAATAAAGTATATTTTTTTTTCAATTATAATTGAGTAAAAGCGGTTAGGGCTTCAATTTGGTTAATATTAGGACTCAATATGGTTTCGATAGAAAGAATATTATTTTTTAATTATTAGGTAATATGGAAAATATTGGAAGAGATACTCAAGAAAAAGGACTGTTTTTTAATATTCAAAGGATGTCCATAGAGGATGGGCCTGGAATTCGTACTACAGTATTTATGAAATCTTGTAATCTAAAATGCATTTGGTGCCATAATCCAGAATCAATTTTAAAAAAAAAACAACTAGAATGGTTTAAACACAAGTGTATTGGGTGCAACACGTGTATAGATGCTTGTACCAGAAATGCTTTGTCATTTGATGAAATTGGGTTGAAAATTGATAGGATTCAATGTAATGTGTGTGGAAAATGTGTTGAAGAATGCCCATCCACAGCTCTTAAAATGATTGGGGAATGGTGGATTGTAGAAGATCTTTTTAATGAAGTAAACAAAGATAAAGTATATTATATTGAATCTGGAGGGGGGATTACAGTTTCAGGAGGTGAACCAACACTTCAATCTGTTTTTTTGTTACCATTCTTAGAAAAATGTAAAGAGAATGGAATATCAACGGCGTTAGATACTTGTGGATATAACAAAAAAGACACTTATGATAGGTTACTTCCTTTTGTTGATTTAGTTTTATTCGATATTAAAATGTTCGATAATGAAGAGCATAAAAAATTTACTGGAGTGTCTAATGAATTAATCCTTGAAAATGCAAGATGGATTTCTGAATATTTAAAAAATGAGAATAAACAAATGTGGATCCGAACTCCTATGATTCCAAACTATAGCTCAACAGAAAAAAATATTAGAGAAATCGGCGAGTTTATTGTTGAGAAACTGAAAAATTATCCTGAGAGATGGGATTTACTAGCTTTTAACAACTTATGCATATCTAAGTATGAACGCCTAGGCCTTGATTGGGCACTTAAAGATGAACCTTTAATGACCAAAAATCAAATTGAAAAGCTCTATGAAACTGCTAAAAACACAGGAGTTAAAAATGTTCATTGGTCTGGCTTGACAAGGAATACTAAAGATTATTAAAAATTAGTGAAATTGCCAACTAAAGATAATAAATATTAGTGTTATGTATGGAAATAAATTATCAAGATATAGGTTTACATAAAGAGTATTTATATGAAGTGTTAATCACGACATTTTCTGGAATGCAAGAAGATTTTACACCAAATACAGCAAGTATGGGAATAAGATTACTTAAAGACGATATAATTAAAGTTATACCCTTCCCAAATACGAATACATTTAAGAATCTAAACGATAATGGATTTGCCGTAATAAGTTTTGTAGATAACGTATATTTGTATGCCCTAGCATCATTAAAAGATCAAAATTCTCTTACTGGTCTTAAACAATTTCCACTTGAATTTTATGAATATTATGACATTAGGCAAACTAAGGACTTAAAGGGTTTCTTTGGTAGTTCTTCTAAGCATAAAGTCCTTCAAGTTCCTTATGTAAGTCAAGCTTGGGCAATAATAATCTGTAAAGCTATTGAGACAAAACAAATCATTAAGAAAAACGATATAGGGGAAATAAAAGTATCTGAAATTTCATTGAGAATTTACGCTATTGTTAAAAAGAGAGAATCCTTTAAACTCTTTAACAGAACAGAAAACTTAACTTTGGAACTCTTGATATTAACAACACGACTGAAAATAGCAAAAGAAAGAGATGATCAACATCTATTTAATGATATCTATGATAAAATAAATTAGTATTTACATATGATTAAAAGGTTTGGGAGAAATCAAGATGTTGATAAGTCTTTAGAGATAGTAAACAGTTATATTAGTAAAATAATGATATAATTGACATAATACGTTATTCTATTTCATGTATATGTTCAATAAACATTAGAGGATATTCCATTTCCTCTATCCAATCTACTTTT
>JBHLRJ010000061.1:0-22820 GCA_048882645.1 Candidatus Thorarchaeota archaeon | reverse complement strand
AACTGTCGGGATTATGCTCCTCTGTTGTACCGCTTTTTACAAAAAATGGTCCGATCACTTCTTTTTTAATGTAATCATAATAACAATATTGAACCTTCCACTGGTCGGCTTCCCCTATCTCTTTATAATTAGTCTCGTAAGCTAAAAATAAAGTATTATTAAACCCCAAATTGACTATTGGTGAAGTCATATAAAAGTAGGCATAATTAGAGAGATCAACTGGATCCGCGATCACGTTGGCATCGTCAAAAAGCCCACTGGACGCATTAAAGATGGTATGTTTAAATAGTAAATTGGTACTATTTACCGAAAGATCCTCCTTAGAATAGATAACATGAAGGTTATTTTGGAAATCATAAGTAACATCACAAGTTCCAAGATACCGAGATGTGGCTGTGGAATTCCATGCAAAAGAAAGATCATCCACATAGCTATAATAATTATAGAAATATTTTCCCGCAGCAAAATAGATAGTATCCATAGCCTCTGGACTACCTTTAAACGAATACCCATTCCCCCCATCCCCTCCTTTATAGTTATTATTTGCATCATAGACGGCAAGATGCCAATCACTATCACAGTCATATTCGATCTCAAACCGATACCACGTATTAGCTGAATATGCAAAAATATTATGCCATGTACCATCATTATATTGTAGTTGATTGGTACTATCTAAGCTTAATTGAACAGCATTACTTGTTGACCCATCATACAACATAAAATGTGTTCTTCTTGTAGTCGCAGACACCCTCCACCAAAATTCAAGTTTGCCCTCCGGCATCTGATTAATAGGCTTTTTCATTATGAGGTTCTTTGCTGCGACACTATTCTTGTACATTTGTGCGACATTCGTGTGTCCACCTACAGCAGTATTAACTGTAATGGTTCCACCGCTTTCATCCAGATCCCATCTTTTCAGATCATCAAATTGTTCGGTCCAATTAATTTGTCCTGAGACTAAGAGATCCTCTTGAAATTGGAATAGTTTATTTGAAACATCTAAATAGACCTGAGCCCCAGAATCGGGAGAAACTCTTTTGAAGGTGAAGGCGAGTTCATTCTTAATCGTCGATATTCTAGCTGTAACGTTAGAAGGAAGGGTGTATTCGTCTTGAGTAAACTTTACAAAATAGTATTGATAACCGGTAATATTGTTAGCAAACGAGATATTTAGATCTTCAGTTCCAAACTGTCCTACAATGGTGTAATTATTACGGTTAACACGAACCCCATCTGCTTCAACATTAAAATCAACTGGGGCTTCAGTAGAAAGGTATATGTCCTTAATTTTTATAATTGTCGAGACATTCACACTGAGAAATGATTTAAGGGAGTAGACTGTAGTGTTTTCTTCAAGAACACACCTATCATATCCATAGGGTCGGGGGTCATAGAAATCGTAAAACTGTTGGTCATCAGGAAAAATTAAGATGTTATCTTTTAGTTGTATAGAATTCTGCCCGAATTTTTTCACATAATCAGACTCAGAAGCAAAAAGAACGGTTTCTTGACCACATCTATCTGAAACCGCGAGAGAGGATACCTCAAAGATGCGCTTTTCATAACTTGCATTACATTCTATACCTATGCTATAAAAAGTTGAGGGGTTGTTTTGATTTTGATAACTGGTGTTAATCCATCCTCCCGAACGGGCGACATTTGAAATTCTCACCTCATCGATATACCCATTGAAATTTAATGTTCCTGTATGTTGCGCTCCTATCTTGACTGTATTGGTTGTAATATCAGTATTTACGGTCTGTGAAGTATATTCTGCAGTCCCATCATCTGCTCCATTTACATAGTGGATTACGTCTTCGATCTTATTTCCGTCAAGGACACATGCAACATAAACCCAACTTCCGGTAGTAACATCCGTGTTAGCATATTCCATACCCATATGGACATCGGTCCTTAGCGCATCATTATTATTTCCATCGATCAAGAACCTCCATCTGAGTCCAGCATTTACGGACGACCCCCATCCAACTATTCCTTGAGTGTCGGTAAAAGAAGACTTAATCCATGCTGTTATTGTTCGCTTCGTGGACCCCCCAATCCCTTTCCATCCTGTTATATCGATATAATCATCTGTACCATCAAAAGAATTAGCTTTTCCAATTTTACCAGCAACATCTTGAGTACTTCCATAATTTGTGCCATCCCTATCATATGTCGTTGAGTCATAGTGAGATCCTGAAGTTTCTTGGAGATGATATACTCCCTGATAACTTGAATCCCATACGACCTTAGGGTTCTGATGATTGGGACAAAATTGATTTCCATAATACATGTAGATAATTGTATCTTTAGATCCACTAAGGGTTGGAATCTTAATCCATGCAATTAATTCTCCAGTAGTAGAATTAAAGTATTCGATCTCATGGGCTAGTTTAGTTATTTGATTGGCTTTAGTGAAATAAATGTCTCCTCCATCAGGTTGAGTTTTATTTATTAAATCTGAATCAGTGAAACTCACCAGCATCGGGAAATTTGTTAATGTACCTTCAACTTTAGCGCCATCAATAGTGATTTTCTTGTAATACTTACCGTCGAATAGTGAAAATAAAATTTCTGTGCTATTTTCATAGAGACGTGTAATATTATAGGTGAAAAGAGAATTAGTTTTAGGTGCTACTAGCTTGCCAATAGAGTTAATCGAATTACCCGCAACGTCATTAATCATTACCGGAGAAGAAAAGCTAACTGCTGAGTTACTTGAGCCTAAATGTGTATAATACACGTATTTCTTAATATCACATACATCATCATTACCTCGACTACCTGGAACTGTGTTTACCCAAGTTGCATTTTCATAAGCAATATGCACCTCACAATCTTGAATTATCACCTCTCCGTTTGAGTCATATATATTCTTAATAGGGGTTAAAGCGATTGTAGGTCGCATTAACGCGGTAGAGTTTATATTAGCACTTTCGAAGGTGGTTACATTGATGACATCTTGAAGAGTGAAATCGCTTAATCTGTATCGAGCCAAAATTATATTCCACTCAGTTTCCCCATCTGCATGTGTTATACGATTCCTTTGTTGCCATGTTATATATAAATCAGTGGAGCTGAGAGCAATCGCTGGAGCGAGTTGGTACAAGGCATCATCCCCTGGATCGTATACTCTAATAGGATCAGAAAAATCTCCATCTGGTCTATAGGCGTGAGTGATATATAATTTCCACATATCATCAGTAGTATATCGTGCGGCAAATACTACTATAATTTGATCCTGATTTGAGACAATTTTGGGTACAATATAAGATTGCCTTATGTCCTTTAAGGTTCTATCAGAATCTCCCATACTCGTAAATTCATCATATATCTTGCTTTCAAACGTATCTGAAATGGTGATTATAGGAGTAACTCCTTGCAAATCAAAAACAGCAAGCCCATTTTCATTTATACTTCTCCATGTAGGGGGCATATTGATGTCATTGTCAATCAAAAAGATAGGATTTCCTTGATCATCAGTCGAAAATACACCACTGTGAGTATTCCATGAATTACTCACTCGAAAGTCTGAGTCAAAACGGTTATTTGAGACAAGACCAGGATATGAAGTAGAAGAAATTATTTCCCTTCCCACGGTCATCGGATTATTTAAGTCATAATAATATGCCTCAGCAGTCCCCATTGTAGGAGCAGCAAATTCATTAAATCCATTTTCAAGATCAAATCCTCGATAATAGGTGAGCTCATAAAACGCTTCAAGTTTGGCAAAATCCCATTTTAGGATAATCTCATCATCGCACCCTGGATCAAACGTTAATTCTGCAATTATTTTAAACTTAAATTCTGTTCCTCCTTCGGTAAAATTACTGGTAAGATCCATGTTAATCGTTTTCCAACTAAAATCTCCGTCATTGTAATAATCATCAAAGTTACATTCTTCATATACCAGAGTTCCATCACGAAGTACTTGCGTCTTAATTTGGACATCAATCCCATCTATTTCTTCTTGCCCTATAATAGTCTTTACTACATCAAATTTATAGGTAAAGGTGGCAATATCTGCAACAGTGCCAATATACATTAAAAGAGGGCTTTCTAGAGTCGTTGTCAAGTCATCATCTATGTTTAGATAAATAATATCAGGTGGACCATTATCAAAGGTATAGGAGGGAGTTTTTGTCCATTGAATTTCATCAATATTAAAATCGTGGGTGTAAAGTAAGTGGGAGGTCTTCCTAAAATCATTTTTATTGTATTCAAGGAAGTTTGTACCATTGTAAGTAAATTCAGGAAGGTCTATATAATCTGCAGTATGAATAAACTTATTTACCGAAATTTCACAGTCTTCTAAATGGCTGCAATCTCGATACCAGAGACTTTGAGACCCATCAAATTCTATTTTCCCTCTCATGTATTCTCTGAAGGTAGAAGTAGTGGAACTCATATACGAGATTATACCGTCATTTCCAACCTCATAGTCACACAATTTCTTGAATATACGCTTGAATCCTTGGCGTTCTGTTAAATACAATGAAATTTCTCCAGACACGGGCTTTCCAAGGGAGTCTTCCATCCTTGTTAAAAAAAAATTATCGTATGCAAGCGTTTCATCATTCTTCACAGTGAAGATAGACCCCCTTCCACTAGGGAGCTGTGGATCATCTGGATATTCTGGATTAAAGCGTAGTTTATCTTTTTCGATTGCAACTGAATAGGTATGAACTGTTGATACCCGTCCTACTATTAAGTGGTGCTGCTTAATATAAAAAATTTCTAAGGTGTATTCTCCAGGGAGGATAGGTGTTGTACTTTGATCGAGGGTTAGTGTTAAATAAATTTCATCAAGAGGTAGTGGCCCCCGCACACTCCCAAGGCCAAGGGTATGAACCTTCGTAAATTGTTTTGCTTCAGTCGATTTACTAGCTAACTTTCTTGGGTCTTTGGGAGTCAATTTTGCAACAAAACTAAGTTCTTGATTTCCACTTACTGACATTTTAACCTTAATTGCCAGCATTGAATTAAACGTAATATCTTTTAGAGTGGAGATATTTTGCTTATATTCTAGTTTTTTAAAGTCAACTGCAACACCTTCAATTCGATCTTGTTGATCCACTAGAGCAAACGAGGGGACAGGGCAAAGTGTACTCTCTAAACTTACTTGAGTCCACGCCATACCCATTGGAAAAAGAATTAGAGTAGTACTAATTAAAAAGACTCGAAAATCAGCATTGGGTCGAAATATCTTGATAAAAAGAGCAAGTCCGCAAAATAATACAATTCCTGCGACCAAAAAGTTGAGAAAGAAAATTAAAATGCCCATCACAAGAAAAATCGAGAGAATCACTGTACTTAACGTAAGATGAGATTGAATTTTCTTTTCAGAGAGCTGTCTAATTAATAGATATAAAAAGGGTATGGGAAGTACTACTGTAGCCCCGATAATGATATGTCTTATAAGAATCACTGAACTATTAATTATCTCAACAGTAATTACCGTGTTAAAGAGGTAGATTATGAACATCACCCCCATAATGACAATCCCTATGGTTGAGAGCAATTTCAGCACCTTTAATACATGCTTTAAAGCATCAAAATAAGTCCAAAGCTTAATTCTTGAAATTGCCTTGGATAAAATTGCACCACATCGCTCAAAGATATTAAATTTATAGACAATCGATAACACTATAACACACACAGGGAGCACAGTCAAGAACAGTTGTAAATCCTCCTCAAAGAAAGAGACTACACCAATAAAAATAACTGCGATTGTGCATAGTACCGCAAGAATCTGACGGGAAAGGGTAGAAATTTCATTTTTTAGGGAGTGGGATATAAGGAAATACTCATAGAAGACTATATCAAGCAAGACTACCAAAACAAGATAGACCTCTGGTACGGAAAATGTGAACGAAATTAGGTAGAGAACACTAAATCCCGTACAAAGAGAAATCTTCATCGTTAATCGAAGAGTACATATAAAACGCTGGAATTTCTCATTTTGTTTCAAGTATAACACACTTGCTTTTATCCAAGATCGATTGAAATACTCCTTCTTATTTTTCTGTACAATGGTAAAGTAAAATGAAATCCCTCCGAAAGAGCAAACTAATAACATTACAACAAAAGTTGAGAGAAACAATAAGTAGATGAAGTTATTTACCGCAACATCTGTGAACAGAAAAGTAACAATCAATAGTATAAAAGGAGCTGTTATAATGAAGATAGCTAAGAGAGACAAAAGACAAATAGAGAGAGAATGCTTCACATTGATATTACAGGGAATTCTCTCTGGTGTAGGTTCTTTAAATTTCTTCTCCTCTACATTTTCTGATTTTAAATTAATCAATGGTTTAATATAGCCTTCTTGGATAGAAGAATGTTTTTCTACTATATGAGATGGACGGAAGGCAAGTTCTTCAATCTCTTCATCCAGCTCTTCAAAATTAAACTCAGATAAATTATAGTGTACTTTAGTTTGAGGTATTCTATAACTGGCTCTTTTAGTACTTATAGGAGTCACATATTTCTCTAACTCCTCTTCATATTCTTTTTTAGATTTCTTATCACTTATCATGGATAACCCTCTTTTGTTCATATTGAATTAGATTTTTAATAAAAGTAAGATAAGGTAATTTATTTTCAGGATGATTCTGAATCTTCCTAATATATATTTTAATTTGATTACGGACACGTACCCGATGTTGAGGTCTAATATCTTTAATGAGGAATTCGATAAATTGGTCATCAGAAATTTTGTCTAAATCTATTTCTTCAAATGGTATAAAGCCATAATCCTGTTTAAAATCCTCAACTGCCATTTATTAATCACTTATATCCTCTTTGAAGTTAGTCTCACAATTCAATCTATATAAAGAAAAAACTACCATTTTGCAAAATGAAAATTTTACATTTCTGTCCAATTTACCATCCTTATCTAAGGGTGAAATCCTCATACACGGCATATATGAAGCTTCTCCTTACTATTCACTAAATTAGTTGGTAGCTAAAATGTATTGAATTCTTGAATAAATGAATATTAGATAAGCTTCTATTTAAATGATTTGGGTTGGATCGATTCTCAGTAGTGAGAATGGATTTGTGTACAAAAATTGTCTTACCCACTCATTAAAGTGAATGAAAATTTGTGTGATCAAATACCTCACCTTTCCGATTTTTCCTTTTTATATGATCCCTATTGATGATATTTAGGGATGGTGAGTGTCGATTTATAAAGATTCTTTTCTTCTCTTGACAAAAATGTGAGTACATAAATTTGGCAAAAGGATATCGTATTGTTGAAATCTTCCTTAATGTTTTATTTCGTCTCCTTCATCTTCTTAATCTTTTACCTTTGAGGATGTACTCACAAGGAATTGTGATTTACTCTATAATAAAGAAGTACAGAAATGTTCGACAAAAAGCGAGAAATCCACAATCTGTGAAATAAGTAATATCTCCTCTCTCCCCATTAATAATCTAAAGAGTAGCGTTACCCAATACTTTCGATATTTATAGATATGGAACGATAAATCTCGCAAGGACTCAGATACTTTTTTTACCAAAAATGCTATAATTTATTCGAATTTGTGCACACAGTAATCATTCTCACAACTGAGAATTGGTAAAAAAATATTAGGGATTTTTTCATTCCTTTTTATATTATTTTCTGAATTTCTTCTTTAAATAGACTCACTATTTATGAGGAGTAACACATGAAAGAAGGTTATTTATATGAATATAGAAAAGTTTAAACTCAAGAATCTGCAAGTATATCATCTCCTCTGATCGATTATTTACCATAAACACTTTACTATCACTGATATAGAGCCTCACGAGGATATCGCGTCTTCCACCTTACGGAGATAAATAAAGTTATGGTGTAATAAGGGGTATCTTTCTTCTATGCTTATATCTAAAGGATACAACGTTGAAATTGTAGATTTTGGGCTTAGTAAAGTTAATTTTGCACAATCGGTTGATGAATGATCAAGATTATCCTGTAGATTTTGAGTCCTAAATTGAATTTTTATAAGATATTTAGAAATGACAAAATTTAGAGTAAGTAAATTTTAAGACATCATCATTTCTACTATGCATCTTGGATTATTTATTAGTGTAATTCCTTTTAGACGATGTAATAGACGTATAACCTTGGATTTAATAATTTTATACTCTTCTTTTCCTACATTTGATTGACAGTAATTTAGATGTTTTTTTAGGAATTTAAATGCTTAAGTATAGAATGTAAAATGTAATTTTCGTCATTGGAAAGGTAAGTAAAATGAAAGTTATAAAAAAGGCCAGGTATTGGATTTTCTGCCCCGAATGCAAGAAGATGCGAGATCTGGAATCTTTGGAAGAAGAGCCAAGGACTTCAGAAACTAGCAGCCTTTTGTGCCAATGTGGGTACATGTTCCCTATCGATAAGGTATGGACATTCTATGATGAACGTCCTTGCCTTATGGATCTGGAACTTAAGGGAATCCGCTACAAATAACCCTTTTTTTTTTCTTTTGGAAAAAAGAAAAAATTTTGCTTCCACCAATGACAAAATTACTCCCTTTAGATATCAATTGCTATGAATTTTGTTTAGTGGAGTTTTTAACAGTCTTCAGATAAATAGGTTTATATGTCCCTATCTCAAATTTCTTTCATAATAACTCTAGGTTTGTTTATAATCACTATCCTATTCTATTTCTTACGAAAAATGGAATTCAAATTATATAAATCAATGTATATAATCGCGCTACCGTTGGGAATTATGTTATTAATATACTTTCTTAATATAAATTCATCCCCCTCTTCTGAAGAGTTGAATTCGACAATTAATGTAATTTTTAGTGCTTTGTCAGATTTGCTGCTATTCGCCGCCTTAATTATATACATTAGTTCTTTTCTTATAAAAGACCAAGACAATATCGATCTAAAGAAACCGTCTTTATATCGATCAAGAAAAGGAACAATTGAAATAGGGAAAGTAATGAAAGGTGAAAGAAGGATACGTAAATTTTTCCTGTCACTGAAAGACTTAGAAAGACATATGTTCGTCTGTGGCTCGACCGGTTCAGGCAAAAGCAACTTTGTACAAAACCTTTTAATTAATTTCAAAAAACTCTATAATATCCCTTTCTTGATTGCTGAATTTAAAGGTGAATATGCATTTTTACAAGATTTATTTGATGATTTGATAATAATTAGACCTGGAGAAAATTTCTCTCTAAATATATTTAATCCAGAAGGAGCACATCCACAGATTCATGCTGAAAGAATTTTTGACATTTTAAAAAGTGGACAATTCTTAGACGAAAGCTCTGAATTTTCACCTCAAATGGAAAGAGTTTTAGTAGATATTCTAACAATTGTGTGCAAAAATCCTAAACTCCAGAGCTGGAAAGGTTTCTTTACTCAGTGCGATGAATATTTGGAAACACAGAAAACAAAAATACCAATGGTTCATCAAAGCATTATTAGTATTCAAAACCGAATAAGAAGATTTTCTATAGGACCACTCAAAAAGGTATTTTCCACAAGGCATAAACTAAAAATAAACGACCTTCTAAATATGAGCGTTCTAGTCGACCTAAGCTCTATTATCCGCTTAGGGGGCGAAAAAGAGGATGCCTTGTTCTTTCTTAATATGGTTCTTAAATACTTATGGGACAAAAACCTTACACAAGGCGCCTATAACTTTAAAGGAATCAAACATTTGACTATTGTCGAAGATGCTCAGTACTTTGCCCCGAGAGCTCTCACCCACCAAACTAAGCTGACATCTTACCTAGAAGATATCGCACTTTTACAAAGAGGGACTGGTGAATGCTTGATTTCGATTGCCACCCGTCCAAATGTGAGTGAGGAAATATTAGCTAATTGCGGTGTGTTGGTTACTTTTAAGAATCATATGCAGAGAAGTTTTATTTGCGAATTGCTGAACCTTGAGGAAGAAAACGAGGATTATCTCTCTATATTGGAAGAAGGGCAGTGTATCGCACGTGTGAATTCCGTTAAAAGACCTTTTTTATTATGGGTGCCTTATATTGAAAGGCATTGGATCAAGCGAGGGGATGTAAACAGAAAGAATAAACTAATCCTAAAAACCCTGGCAGAAGATAACAATAAAATGCTAAAAGTTAAAGAATTCTTTAATGATGCCATGGATAAGTCTGAAGAAGACTCCTTAAATAGAAAAATTATTCAAAATTTAAATGGAAATCTAAAAGAAGCTGCAGAAATCAAATATTTTATTGATAATATGCTCATAGAGGATGAAAATGAAAATGAAAAATTTGTTCTGGAAAATTATTGTAAGTGCCCTGAATGTTTTTCTATATATGAGAAAAATGCTCAATCATGCCCATATTGTGGTTTTTCTGAAAAAAATAAAAATTGAAAACACTAAATATGGAATTGGAATAAAAAATCGATTACTAAATTCTCACTCTGAATATTGTAAATTATTTGTAATAACATTCATCACAAAGAAGATGAAGCATCGTTGCAGGATAGTCCTTTCCACATTCATGGCAGAAGTTCTCTTCATAGGTAGAATTTCCATATATTGCCCAAATTTTGAAGCAGTCAATACAATATGGTTTCTTTCTGTTATTTTCAATTTTAGTTTTACATCTAATACAAAAACTCTTATCCTGTTGAGATTAAGAAAAATTTCTTAGCGATCTCTTAATAAAATTTCCAGAAGAACAATATAACTATTACATGTAGAAAATGATCATATGATATCTATTTGTGAATTTCTAATTCCTAAAAAAAAATATTACAAGATAATACATTAAAATTAGAAAAACATTTGTATAGATTTCATTAACTAAAATCCAAATAATATTGCTAAAATATAAAATTTATCATTTAAAGAAAATCCCTATTAAATAGTAACAAATCCCGGCAATCCCCCCAAGAATGCCTATCCATAAGGTGATTTTTTTAATATTTGTTTTATTATCAGATAATTCCTCAGCATATTCAAATTCAATTTCAATTTTTTCTTTTATATTTTCAAGTAATTTCAAACCGTCTTTAAACTGTGGTTTTAATTTTAGCTTATGTATTAATGAATTCAAGTTTATAATTGCTTTTTTTAATTCTAATAGTTCGTCTTTCGCAAGATAATAAAATTCCTTTATCATGGCTCTTGAAAGTTTTCCATAAATTTGGAAGCTTTCGTATTGTTCAATTAACAGAATAGAATTATTAATTCTCTTTTTTATCCGATCTAAATTTTTAGATTTTTTGTTGATGTAAATATCATGAATACCGATGTTTAATTTTTGTAAATACCAGTCACTTATTTTATCGGTGATAAATGTAACTTTATTTCTATAAACTTCTACGATTGAGGATAAAAATAGGTAGAGATTAACTACAGTAATTATCCAGGCTAAAATATGTACAGAATTTACTAAATCAAATAAAAAATTTTGATCAATTATATTTATAGTAATAGATAGGCCTAAAAAAGTAAAAAATATCTCAATAATTATTACTGTACAAGTTTCTCTTTTATCATCATATAATTTAGGGAACTTATTTGCGATACGAAACCATTTTTTTAATTTCTTTTCAATATTTTTAGCGTCTACTTTTTTGGTATTAATGAATTTTATAATTTGTTTCAAATCACATTCATTTAAAAGATCTATTTTAATAAAATGATAAAAACCAAAAAATATTAAGAGAGTAAATAATGTGAAGTTGAAGAAAAAAGTAAGATTAACACAGAGATAAATAAATAAAGGGATGGGTTGATTTGTGCGGAAAATAGTGAAAACAACAAAGTAAACCGAAGAATTAATAAAAAACAATACTTTGTAGAGATTCCTTTTTGTAATACAATTTTGAGCTAATTTAATAAAATTATTAAAAGTGAAGTCTTTCTTTTTCAAATAAGTTGCCACTTGGATTAAAAACTTGAATTATAATTATAATAAACAAAAATTTGTATTTAAATACTTCTCACAAGTTTTTAAGAAGCGAAATACAGGCAATTACTCAAAATTGGTCAATAAATTCACCAGTTTTGATTATTTACTATATTAGTGTCTTTAAAATGTTTTTTCTTTATTTATGAGAATAACTATTCATCTCCTTGTTTATTCAGAAGTTATTTATAATTGGCTTTTTAATGATTTTTCATTAAATGGTTATTGAAATCAGACTCAGAATTCATCATTCATTATCTTTAGGACGTTTTGTTAATTCTATTTTATGAACCATTCCATTCGCAAGAAGAGTAAATGAAAAATAACATTTTGATATTCAAACCCAGTTGCAATATCAATTAAATTCCATAGCCTTGGTTCAAAATCAATGTAATAACCAATGCAATTAAGATAAGATTTTTAAAAGAATATCATTCTGCACCTTCTGAGTTCAGGTAATTTCAGTAACGATACAATGATTAATATTGGCTTAATTTTTTTTTACAATTAAGATAACTAATGACAAAATAATTAATAATAAACCATAAAATTTGAAGTGATAACAATAAAACCTCTTAAAGATTTATTTGAAAAAGGTCGAGACGCTCTCGAAAAATTTGATGAAAATCAGCTAAACCTAAACATTGATAACTTATTTACAAGTTTTATGAAAGACGTCAAAGAAATATCAAATATGCCTCAATTTAATGATTTAATTAAGGAACTTAGTAAAGTATTCGAAAGCGATTGGCAAGATCTTCCTCTATTCAAAATAGTAAATATATATTTCGAATTAATAAAACATAAAAATCTTCAAGATTGCATTCTTTATTTTTTACAATTATTTGTGGGTACAACTAAAAGCTTCTTTGATGAAATGGAATTCTATGATAAAAATCTTTTTCTTGAAATAAGGAATAAATTGATAAAAGCAAAAGAGATCAAACAAGAGTATATTGAAAAGATATTGATTGAATATTCAAACAAAAATGAAAGTTTTATCAAAGTAGATGATGTATTGAAAACATGTTTAATGCTAAGGGATTTCTATCGTACTCAAGAAGATGATCGAGATGTCTTTTCCCAGAATAAACTATATTTAGGTTACTTTTTAAAAGCGGATTTTTCCCAGTTGAAAATATTTTTAGAATCTTTAAATCAAAGTGTTTTCAAATCATACCTCTTTGATTTTTTATTAAAATTTAGTTATATTATTGAAAGTCATTTTCGAAATATAATTGAATTTTTATATAAATTGACCAAATTTATCAATGGTGAAAAAATATATAAAAAGGATTATAAATTCGATAAAATTTTAGAATTTTTAGAGCAAGATCCCGGATTAAGGCATTATAGAAATTCAATTTTTCATTCAAAATTTAAAATAATCTATCATTCTAATGTAGAAGGAGTTCGAATTGAATTTCTCAAGAACAGTAGACCTTTATTTAGATGGTCAATAATAGAAATGCTTACAAAAGTAGTTAATATCCTACAACTAATTAGAACTCTTGATATAGTTGTATTAGATTTTGATATATCAGTAGAAGAGTTTATTATAAATATTAAGGAATTTTTTGCTTTTATAAATAGTCTAGATGCTAATCAACAGGAAGAAATGATATTAAAGGGGCTTGAAGAGGTTTTTGGATTAGAAAAGATGAAGATGACATTAAAAGATTTAAATTTGAAACTATAATTATGGGTTTTGCTTAAAGTTTATAAAAATAAATATTTTAGCTAATATAATAATAGGAGATCCAAAAAATTATGATTCTTATCACAGTTGAATGTAAATGGAGAGGGGATCATAATAAAATAATGGAAAAAATTAATGAGATCGATTATTTTAAAACAAATAAGAAAGAAACGGATAAAATATTTGAGTATATTGAAGATAAATCAATAAAAAATAAAGTTATAGAAAATGGAGCTTTTTGTGATGAAGATGAGAATTGTAAAACTATTGTACTTTTCTTAAGAGGTTCAGGGAAAATAATGGAGATACGTTTTCAATGCTATGATGAATTTATAGAAAATGCAGATCATATTATTAGTGAAAAGGATAAGATAATGAATTATATATCCCAGAAAAAAATGAAGAAATATGTTTTTTTAAAACGCAAAATACTCTCAAAAATCACTCGTGATGAATTAAAAATAGAAAGTGTTGAATTTATCTCAAAACCTATAAATAAAATTTTAGGGAGTACATCATTAAGTCCTGTTTATTTCTCATCCTTTAGTCTGTTAGTTTTATATTTAGTAAATTTGATTACCAATCCATTAGAATCAAATTTTTATTTATTTTTGTTATTAACATCTATACCCATAAATATATTAGCCCAATTTATTATTAATTATATTGGAGGAAGAAAATATGCTTACCAAGTTTAAAAGTAAAAAAAAAATTAAAATAAATGATATCGAGAAAAGAGTTATAAATTATTTTACTGATAAGGATAATAACGCTAGTTGGGTATTTAATCCTGAAGTTGATAAGGGAGTAACAAGACCAGATCTTATGATAGACTCAGGTTCAAAAAAGTATATTTTCGAAGTTAAATCTAGATCTCCAATGTTATCTGATATCTCCATGTTGAAACAAGCAGGTGTAGAATACTTTAAAGAAAGTCAAGTTCCTGTGAAGATATTTCTAGTATATACCTCTGTAAAAATAAGAGAAGATGTTAAAGAATTCGCTGAGACTACAGGAGTGAAACTAGTACCAATCTCTAATTTAGGAGATCTCGATGATGAAATAGATAAATATTACTATATTTAATAGAGAATAGAATTTTTCTCAGATATTTTTTAATTAATTGTCAAAATTGTTCTTTTTTCACTTAATTTTCATTGAGATCAGACTTTGAATTTACCTTTCATGAAATTTTTTATTTAAATATTATGGCTAAAATTAGTATTCAAATCTCGAAAAATTCAATCATGACTCCTACCACCTTTTTTATGGCTTTCATTTTACTCACTATAGGACAGAATTACACAAGGTAGGAGTCACCCTCTTCTAAAGCGATTTTTTTTTCTTTTTAATTTAAGCGCTAAAGACTTTTTTTCATGAAGATCTAAGCCTTCCGATATGATGGTCTCAGCGATATTCAGCCCCTTCTCTCCAATTGAAATCTTATGGCGTGATCCATGATTGCTAAGCTCAGAAACATATTTTTTATGAATGTAATGGTTATCCGTCAGATAGGAAAGAGCTTGAGAGATTATACTCTTTGATTTGTTAAAATATTCAATAAGCTCTTCAGTAAGTACTTCAATCTTATACGAATGCATCCGCCTTAAATAGAGCAGGATTCTTGAGATAAGAGGAGGATAAAATTTCTTTACTTCTTCTTTTGTAAGCACGATCTTTATAGATTTAAATCTTTATAAGATACACTTTTTTCATTTGAAAATTCTTTTAAACTTCTAAGATGTCATTTCGATCTTAACTAAAATTTACTTCTAAATTCTTATGAGAAACTATAGTTTTTATGAAAATCACTTCCAGAGGGGGCTATGGGGTTGCTATCTGATTTAAGATTAAATTTTTCATAGTTCAAATAATCGCCTTATCTCGTGAACAATTATTTTACTGACTCTAATAGGATTTTGAAGATTTAATACATAGGATTTGCAGATTTCACTTGATATATCTCTCAATAGTTTAATGTTTCCAGGAGGTTCTCCAACTCGAAGAACACAATCTTGTAATCCAAAAGGTTCAATATCAACAATTAATTTACCATTGTAATTCATTTTTTTATAGATCTCTGTAATCACCTGTGAAAATAATATCTCTAAATGATCAGACAAAAGATCTATATCCAGCATAGTCTTGCTACTTACCATATCATTCTGTGAGGTAAGAAATAATAGAACACCATCTTCTTTAATCACTATGCTATTAAACTCATTACTTTTTCTTACATTCATCCATTTATCGGGTATAACTGGGTGAAAAAAAGAGGAATAATCAATTTTTGAACCTTCAGGATCAAAAAAACGTATTGGTTGATTCACATTTTCAAAAGAAAAAGATTTTTCTAAGAGTTGATTAAAGAACATATCAAATTCGTTTGGATTGAATTCTAACTGCTCATTATAAGGATAATCAGCAGGACTTATTACAACTCTCAAGAGAAAACCCACGTCTTCAGATGCATTAGGGATCTCTTGTATAATATCTTCAATTGATCTCTTTCTTAACCTCTCTAGCTTTCTTTTAATTAACTCATCTTTCAAAATATCTTTCTGATTGTTATGCACTTAATTCACGATTATATAGGATCAGCTTCTTCAATCTCCCTAACCTGAGGAGTCTTTTTGACTTTTTTAACTTTTTTAGCCTTTTTGACCTTCTTGACTTTAGGAACCTTTTTAACCTTCTTTGTCATGATTATATGATCTCCACCTATATATTTAAAGATCAGTACTGAATCTATTAACTTCTAATTAAAAGTAATTTGTATAAGGAAGAATTAGTTATTAAGGGGAAAATAATAAAAGAAGTTGCCTTCTTAATAAGCTTCACAGATTTTACAGATGTACAGACTAATGATCATGCTATCATTTTTTAAATATAACTTTTTCAGAGACTTCTCGCTTCTTTGTTCTTGTGGTGGTTACGATTTCGTGATCGAAAGAATTGGCAAGGAACGCCATCCTCTTCCGCCCCCGAATTTCTAACTCCCTTTTTTTTTGATTTCGAGTTTTACTATAGATAGAATTACTTTTTTACTGAAAAGGAATTTTCATTGAAATCAGACTTTACCATTTTAGAAATTTTTTGTTTATATATAAAGGTTATAAAAAATAAGCAGACCTCGAAATAAATTAATAAACATGACTCCTACCAACTTTTTTATGGCTTTCATTTTGATCACCATAGGACGGAATTACACATGGTAGGAGTCACCCTCTTCTAAAGCGATTTTTTTTTTTTAATTGAAGCGCTAAGGACTTCTTTTCACGATGATCTAAGCCTTCCGAGATAAGTGTCTCAGCAATATTCAGACCTTTCTCTGTTATTGAAATTTTATGGCGAGATCCATGATTGTTAAGATCAGAAACATATTGTTTATGAATATAATGGTTCTCCGTCAAATAAGAAAGAGCTTGAGAGATTATGCTCTTCGATTTGTTAAAAAATTCAATAAACTCTTCTGTAAGAACCTCAGTCTTATAAGAACGCATCCGCCTTAGATATAGCAGGATTCTTGATATAAGCGGAGGATAAAATTTCTTTACTTCTTCTTTTGTAAGCACGACCTTTATTAGTTTAAAAGTTTATAAACTACACCCTTTTTGTCGAAAAATTCTATTAGGCTGTTAAAGCCTCTCTACAGATCTAACTACGATTGCGTGGAATGAAGTTTAGTAAAAATTAAACTAGTTTAATAAGAATTGAACTTCAAAGAGTGTCCCAATTGAGGAATAGGTATAAATAATAAACTTGAATATTAACATCATAAGATTGCGCGTTAATGTAATCTTACCCTTCAGTTTGCACGACAACTGTAACTGAGAAAAACCAAAGGATGGAAAAAAAAATTTAAAAGGAAAAAATAAAAGGTGATATCTAATTGACATTAATTCGAGATGCATATGTTGAACTTGTCGATTTCTTAAAAGAAATTATGTTCAAAAAAGGCATTTTAGAAAGACCTTCATACATGGAACTTTCCAAAAAACTTGGCTTTACTTACAATTGGATTAAAAACAAGAAAGGCACATTGAAAGCACATCAACCGCAGAAGAAAAATTTCGACAACTTTTATATCGAATTAACAGAGAGATTCAAAGATTTGTTGAAAAATTCTTGGAATACCATTGAATCCAAATTTCAACAGTTTTATAATCTTGCTTTTTTCACAGACTCAAATTTACCTTCCACTCCAACTAGAATTAACAAATCGATTAAAAGACAATTTTTTGATGACATTAAGAAAATTATCAAAAAGCATTTTCCAAATGCTAGAATATTTGATAGAGATCTATCGCGAATTTTCTTTAAAAGACCCAAAGCGTTATTAGACTCTCACTTAAAAGGTAATTATGAATTTAGAATGCTAGATAAATCAACTCTTTTTAGTATGATTTACAAAATTCGACTTCTAACTGAACTAGAATTAATTAATAAAGTTCGGGACATTAAAAAAGTTGATCGGGAGACGTTAGAGAAAATCAAAATCGATCTTGAGAAATTCATTGAAAGTTTTATTTTTAGTAATCCATATTATGATAAGAAGTACATAAATGAAAAACATGATACTGGAACTGAATACTTTAAACCTGAATTTGATTTAACTCTAAACATATGGTTTAATTTATCGAAAGTCAAGAAAGGTCCTATTCTTTTAAAACATACTCAAAAAATGTTAAAATATGCAACATTCGGAAGGTTATCAAAAGGCTGGAAATATTCCTGGGATGGAATTATGAATATGTTAAAAATCCTTATCACTCTATTACCA
This sequence comes from Candidatus Thorarchaeota archaeon, assembly GCA_048882645.1. Lineage (GTDB taxonomy): Archaea > Asgardarchaeota > Lokiarchaeia > Sigyniarchaeales > SOKP01 > Loki-b32. Next base: position 4,435 of record JBHLRJ010000061.1, on the reverse strand, counting down.
GGTGAAGAATATTCAAAAGTGTTTGAACAATCTTGGAAATATATTGAACACCGTTGTCTATATCTAGCCTTACCTAGAAATTATCATTCCAGTTGGTATGCATTAAATACAGTACGTTTTCATGTAGTTTTGCTTATCATACGTGATTTAGGTCTTGATATTTTAAATCTTGAACCAATTGAACCCGAAGCTTTTAAAAAAACTCAAGTTATGGAATCTTACACTTTTGAAAGACATCATCTATTTATAAACGATAAACAATCCATTGATGCAAACCGATTAGTTCTTGTTATGCATATGAATCATAATGAACTTGAAGGTAAAAGTGACCTAGTCTTAGATTTAATTCAAAGCAGAATAAATTTAACATCAGATTGTCCTCAATACTATAAAAACAACATAAAAGATTGGAAAACTTTATGGCAACAATACTTAAAAAGGAGGAATTATCTAATAGAAAACGGGATCGAGAATTTCATAAGAAAATTTTTTACAGATGAACATGGAAACAATTACATACTTAATAGATTTTTCAAAAATGTTCCCAAGGGTCAAATACAACGAGAAATCAAAATAATGATGCAAGAGTGGATCAATAAAGGACGACCAGCACCAATTTTAAACACTTACATCATGAAGCGACTCTTCTTGGGAACTCCCTATTTATTAAATAGTGGGTATATCGGAAATTAATTTCATAAACTAATCTCCACCCATTATTTAAATATTTTTTTTTCCATACCTTTACTATCTTGCTCAAACATGAAAAAAAAGTTATTATTCGGAGCGAGCGGCTTCAAAAGCTGAGAAATAACCTTAGACAAATTCTAATAAGGGCTGTTTATGATGAGATAGAAATATTAGATAATTATGATAGTTTATATGAAGCATGGTTGGATTTAACACCTGAAGAACAAAAGGAAGTTGCTTATTTGCAAGGAACGAAACACGAGCTTTTTAGATTGTTACGTAAATCGATTTGTAGATGTCCTCTTTGTACAAATTCAGATAAGGATATGGTATTTATTCCTGAACATGAGACATGGTATTGTACTGAATGTCAAGATAAAGGGCTTATCTGGTATCCCGCACATGGAAGTGAAGAGAATAGAAGACAACATGATTATATAAATTGGTATCTTGAGCAAAAAGAAAAATTTGCCAAGAGATTTTTAAATAAAGACAAAGTGAATATGGATAAATAGATTTACCAAATAGCAAAATCAAGCCAGCATTTAAACTCTACGGCCTCTGTGACCGCCCTTCCTGCGGCAATGGTCATGCGATTTAGGAGTTACTTCTTCAATCCGTCCGACTTGTAGACCAGCACGTGCGAGAGCGCGGATGCAAGCTTGGGCACCTGGTCCGGGTGTTTGCGATTTGTTCCCACCTGGGGCTCGAACCTTAATGTGGATACCCCGTATCCCTTTATCTCTTAGATCGTTGGCAACTCTGAAGCCACACTGCATAGCAGCATAGGGGGATGATTCATCGCGGCTAGCTTTCACTACCATTCCCGCAGTGCATTTTGCGAAGGTTTCAGCACCACTTAGGTCAGTGGCGGTCACGATTGTGTTGTTATAGCTGGAAAAAATATGGACGATTGCCCATTTCGTATTGTCTCTTCTACTAATGTTAAGTTCACCTATGGTTTAAGATCCATATAAGTTGATAAGGTTAATTAACGAATTCATATTAATTTTATGGTTTCTTAAGTTAGCTCTTCTTTAACTACTTTATTTATTTATTTAATACAAATCGATATTTATATACTACAATTCAGAAAATATCTAATCCATTAAATCAGGATTAATCTACAAAACTAGACATTTTTGGTAAAAATTAAATAAAAATGAATCTAGATCTAGAAATGACCAAGTAGTACTTTGTGTAGCAAAATCATAATGGGTCAAATGAGGTGCAGACCAATGGAAGAACGTAAAAAGCTTGAAGACAAGAAACGCAATAGCATTAAGATTGATGATAAAAATATTATTAAGATTGATGAAGGGACATTAAATCTCAAGAGATCCATTAAAGAATGGAAAATGAGTCACAAAAGACCAAAAAGTGAGTTTGTCCAATATATTAAAAGAAAAAGAGAAAGAAATCCTCTCGTTCCTTATTCTTCGTTCGAAATAAATTTGAATAATATTGATGATGATTATGAATATTCTGGCGGATATGCGAGTGCTAGTATAGAAAAGAAAGAATCAGGAAAAAAGGGACGACAATCCTTAATTGAAGAGGCTTATTTAGAGTTAGCCTCAATTAAAATCAAAAGAGGAATGATTTTTGTCGATCAAGAAAAATTTGAAGATGCTAAGGCAAAATACAAGGAAGCTTTGGCTAGTTACGAATTGTTAGCTAAACAACATCCAGAAGTTTATTTATCGAATGTGGCTGATGTTCAGGAAAGACTTGGAAGTATATATTTTAGTCTAAATAGGATGGAAGATGCTGAGATTTCGTATAAAGCGGCTCTGGATATATATAATGAAATAGCACCTAAACATCCTAATGCTTATTCGACTAATGTCTCAACGATTCTTAATGAATTAGGTATTATCTACAGTAAACAAGAGAAATATGAAGAAGCTGTAAAAAGTTTTAAAGATGCTCTTAAAATTAATGCACAAATAGGAAATGCTGAGGGGAAGGCTACGAATTTTAATAACATTGGTGATATTTATAAAGAGCAAGGTAGAAATGAAGCAGCACTTAGAATGTGGAATGATAGTTATCAGATTTTAGAGAATTTAGGAATACTAAATAAAAAATTAGAAGAAAAAATTGAGGATATTAAAAAAGAGGTATACTTTTCGGTTTACGCACCAACTTCAATATTCCCAGGAGCAAAATTTATGCTATCTATTTGGGCTTATGTGTATGATCAGAAATATGAGATGAAAATTAGCGCTACTAAAGAAGGGATTTATGAAGCAAGAGAGGAGAAGGGGCCAATGCCAGCATTGAAAGGAGAAATTTTTCAAGTTCTTTTAGCTCTCCCACCTCCATTTAAAGTAATAAATGAACTTGATACTATCATATGGCGTGAAAAAATATCAAAAGCAACATTTCAAGTTTCAGTACCAGATAACATTGATAAGGGTATTCATTTTGGTCATGCAAAAGTGAGTATTGGAGGTATAGATTTACTTAGAATTGATTTTACTTTAAATATTGGTGAATTTAATGCTCAATTGATAAACATAACCCAGGAAGTAAAGAAAGCAGTCAGAGCTTTTGCTTCTTATACCAAATCTGATGAAATTGAAGTTTTACAAGCAATCCAAGGTATTAGAGCATTTGGCATCAAAGTGTTTCAAAATAATCTCTCATTAAGAGAAGGTGCTGAATGGGAACAAGAAATCTATAAAAATATTCTTAGATCCGATATATTTTTATTATTTTGGTCAAGAGCAGCAATTAAATCGATTTGGGTTGATAAAGAGTGGAGATACGCTTATGAGAAACGTGGTGTAGAATTTATTCATCCCGTTCCATTAGAGGATCCAGATATTGCACCCCCTCCAAGAGAGCTCGAATCTAGACATTTTTATGATAAATCTCGTTCACGTTTAGATTATTTAAAGTTAAAAGCAGAAAATTTTAAACAGATACAGGATATAAAATTAAATAAGTAAGATACTTTTAAGATATTTCTGATTAATATGAAATTATGCCATGCATGCAAGTAGCATTTCTTTGATCTTATATTTGAGAGTAATAATGAATGAAATCTCGAAAAATTACCTCAAATAACCTAAATTTTTATAGATTTTTTAATTAACCCTATTTTGAGGAGAAAACTACATATGTAAGAGAAGTACAAACTATATCTTTTACAGATGCAAAAACTCAAGTCGAAGTCGCAGTTACGAGGATTGTATTGTTGCATTTAGCTTTTTCAAGGACTTTAGTTGACCATATAAGTTAGTGAGACTAATTAAAGAGGTCATATTAATTTTTTGGTTGGATATTTGTAGTTGTATCCTTATTTTGGAGTAATTCTCTTTTTGGTGAGATCAAGAACTCAAGAAATAAACAAATGCTTCAGCGAAATAAGCAAATTGTAAAGAAAATAAGAATCCAATCTCTTCTCTTAAATGGGTTGATTTTTTGAAATATTCTAAACCTTTATCTAAATCTGCTTTTACAAAAGCATAAATACCTGCAAGCTGGAGAAAGAAATAAGATTGTTCAAGTTTGAAATTCTCTTCTTCAGCTATTTTCAATCCTTTTTCATAATACTCGAAAGCGGTTTTAAGATCATTATCATCAGCATCTTTTTTGTTCTCATGGTAAAGTCCTAGACGAAAATAAGATTTGGATAACCCTAATATGTCGTTAATCTAAGTTCTTATAGAAAGCCCCTTATTGTAATATTTTAATGCTTCCTTAAATTCTCCCTTGAGAATTCCCTTACTGTAAA
>JBHLRJ010000060.1:0-23045 GCA_048882645.1 Candidatus Thorarchaeota archaeon | reverse complement strand
ATTGAAATTTTCCATTACATTATAAAAATTCCGTATCCCCATAGTTCCACATTCTTCGCATCCTGTAAAAACAAACCATAGATCATAATTTAGTAATTGAGAGTCTAAATAATGCTTTAAGAGCTCAAAAACACACGCGATTCCTGTAGCATTATCAATAACACCATGAGACAGGTTATTTGTCGAATTTAGAAGGATCATTATTGTTGATATGGTGGTGATCAGCAAAGAAAATGACCCAACTATGAGGAATGCAAGGGAGAAAACAGGGAAAACAAAATTCTTCAATATTATAATAATGCATGATATTAAAGAGCTAAAAACCCATGCTCTAATCGCTCTTACTCTCGCTAGGATTGAGAATCTTTGCCCTTTAGAATCTAAATGGCTGAAAAATATAATCCTTTTTCTGTTAATGCTATCTAATGTATTCTTTGCCTGATCAGAGTGTAATTTAACATAAAGATTAGCGGAATTTAATCGTTTAGGAAATCTAACATTTTCAGGTTTTCGCATTAATACAATAAGAACCAGTAAAAAAGAAAAAAGAATAATGGATATTATTGGAATAAATGGAGTTGAGATATTTAAAAAATTAAAAACCAATAGAAGATATCCAAATAAAAAAACAAGTTTAGGGTATGTTCTCGCAAAAAAAGTACTAAATTCAAACTCTTGAATTATAGGTTTTAAATTTAACTCTTCTAGCTTTTTAAGTGCTATTTGAAAAGCTTTTTTTTCATTGCTGGTTCCTGATAATCTTGGGAATGAAAACTCCATTAGATTATTTTTTATCCTTTTTTCATCTATCATAATTTACATCTAAAAAAGCTCCGTATTTAGCAGAGCTTACTAGGTTTTTATATCTATTTAAATATCCTGATATAATTTTAGGATCAGGTCTTTCCCACTGTTCTAATCTCTCTTTTATTTTGTTTTCATCCAAGAGTAGGTTTAATTTACGATTTTCAACATCAATCTCAATTATATCCCCATTCTGAACAATGGCAATAGGACCTCCCTCGTATGCTTCTGGGCACACATGTCCAATACAAGGCCCTCGAGACGCGCCGGAATATCTTCCATCAGTTATCATAGCCACAGAATCACTTAGTTCCAATCCAACCAAGATAGCAGCAGGAATTGATAACTCCCTCATACCCGGAGAACCTTTAGGCCCTTCATATCTAATAATTAAAACATCCCCCGCTCTCACTCTATCTTCAAATAATGCATTTCTAACTTCCTCTTCACTTTCAAAAACTTTTGCTGGCCCTTTATGATATCTCATCTTCGGATTTAATGCACTCTGTTTAATAACTGCCCCTTCTGGAGCCAAATTTCCCTTTAAAATGGCTATACTCCCTTCTTTCTCAATAGGATCTTCTAATATTCGTACAATTTGATAATCATCATATTCTACTTCATTTAAATAATCTTTTAAAGTTAAACCTAATACGTTTTTAGTTTTTAAATTTAGGAGAGGGGCTAATTTTTTCAAAACTACCTTGACTCCTCCGACAAGATGAAATTCAGATAAGTTATATTCTGATGAGGGTTTAAATTTAGCTAATAATGGCGTAGATTTACTGATGTAATCAAAATCAAAATGATTCAAATGCCCTCCCATTTCATGAGATAAAGCACACATATGTAAAATCATATTTGTAGAGCCGCCAAGCGATATCGCGACTTTTATAGCATTTTCAATAGATTCATAGTTGATTATTTCTAATGCATTTACGTTTTCTCTAACTAGCCTCATTATCGCTCTGCCTGTATCTTTTGATAATATTTTTCTTTCCTCAGCAATCGAACTCATAGTAGCACATCCAGGTAGAGAAAGACCCATGGCTTCCACAATACACGCCATAGTATTAGCTGTACCCATCATATTACAAGCTCCAGGAGTACAACAAGTGGATGATTCTATTAAATCTAGTTCTTTAATTGTCAATTTCCCTCTTTGAACTTGACCAATAGCTTCCTTTATATCAGATGTAACAAAAGTTTTTCCTTTAAGTGGTCCACTCTCAAAAAATTTTGGTTCCATTACTCCTCCGGTTAAAAAGATAGTGGGTATATTGCATCTTACAGTAGCTAATAACATTCCCGGAATAATTTTATCACAGGAACATAGCATCACCATTCCATCAAAATTATAAGCCTTTATAGTACATTCGATAGAGTCTGCAATTAACTCTCTCGTGGGTAAAATATACCTTGAAAAGTCACCTGAATTAGCAATTCCATCACAAGATGCTATTGTATTGAATTCCATTGGAGTGCCTCCCCCCTCTTTAACACCTTCCTTTACAAATTTAGACAATTTTCGCAGGTGTATGTGCCCTGGATTAATTTCATTCCAAGAATTCACTATAGCAATTCTAAGCTTTTTCAGATCTTCTTTTGAATAGCCACATCCATAGTATAATGCTCTTTCATAAACCTTTCTTAGATCTAATATATCTTGGTCTTTTGACATTAAGGTTAATATGATTAATTAAAGACTGAATAGTATTATGATAATTCAATTTACAAATTAATTAAAGATTTATAATATTGAAATGTTAATTTAAATGATTATATAAAGTCCTAAATGATATAAACATGAAAGCTATTTTGGTTTTATTTGATACATTAAATAGGCGTTACTTGCCTCCCTATGGCTGTGAATGGGTTCACGCTCCGAATTTTAAAAGACTTGCTGAAAAAACCGCTATATTTGATAATTGCTATGCGGGTAGCTTAATGTGCATTCCTGCTAGGAGAGAAATCCATTCAGGAAGACACAACTTTTTACATAGAAGCTGGGGACCCTTGGAACCCTATGATGATTCAATGCCAGAGATTTTAAAGAATAATGGTATTTACTCTCATCTTGTAAGCGATCATTATCACTATTGGGAGGATGGAGGTGCTACATATCATAATAGATATAGCTCCTGGGAAATCTTACGTGGACATGAAGGAGATCCTTGGAAAGGAGAAGTTAAAGATCCTGAAATTCCACAACATGTACAAAATATGCGCCAGAATTGGCCTCATTGGCGTCAAGATTGGGTAAATAGAAAAAATATGCAGAAAGAACAAGATCAACCTCAAGCAAAAACATTTGATAAAGCAATTGAATTTATAAACACAAATTATCAAGAAGATAACTGGTTCTTACATGTCGAGACTTTTGATCCACATGAGCCATTTTTTACTCAGCAGAAATATAAAAATTTGTATAAACACGATTATGATGGTCCTCATTTCGATTGGCCAAATTATAGTATAGTAGTAGAAACTGAAGAACAAGTCGATCATATCAGAAAAGAATATGCTGCATCAGTAAGTATGTGTGATAATCACTTGGGAAGAATTTTAGATATCATGGACGAAAAAGATATGTGGAAAGATACAATGTTAATAGTTACAACTGATCATGGTTTCCTTCTAGGAGAAAAAGGATGGTGGGCAAAAGCAGTCCCTCCCATATATAATGAGATTGCTCATATTCCGCTTTTTGTCTGGGATCCTAGATCGAAAAAGAAAAATGAGAGAAGAAGTTCGCTTGTGCAAACCACAGATATAGCGCCTACTCTCCTAGAATTGTTTGGGATTAAAATACCAAAAGATATGCAAGGTAAAATTTTAAAAGACTCGATTAACCAAGATATCGAAGTTAGGAATGCTGCTCTTTTTGGAACGCATGGCGCTCATGTTAATATAACGGATGGAAGATACGTTTATATGAGAGGACCCACCAATTCTTTGAATAAACCACTCTATAATTACACACTAATGCCAACACATATGCGTGGTTTCTTTTCCCTACATGAGATAAAAACTATGGAACTAGCAGAACCTTTTAATTTTACTAAAGGTTGCAGCTTAATGAAATTTAGTTCAAGGTATCAAGTATTAAATCCATATGTATATGGAAGCTTCTTATTTGATCTACATAATGATCCAGTTCAAGAACATCCAATAGTTGACGTCAATATTGAGAAACGAATGATAGGTTTATTAATTGAAGCAATGAAAATAAATGATTCCCCCATTGAGCAGTTTAAACGTCTTGGAATTCCATATGAAGGAGAAATTACAGGAAAACATTTAAATACATCAGAAATTCGTGCAGGATCTAAAGGAACTATTGGTCGAACTGAGATTCAGTGGAAGAACAAAGGAAAGAGCATGTATTCTCTCATCATGGGTTATGTTCCAAAACCTATTCAGAATCAGATTAATTCAGAATTAGAAAGGGAGATAAATAATAAAGAACTCAAAGAAGTGGATGAAGATTTCATAGTCAATCTTTTTGAAAAATATTTACCAAAAAGCTTTTTGGATGTCTTTAGGATGATGGTAAATATAGTTAAAGTAAAGGGTAAGTAAAATATAAAAATACAATATATAACAAGAAAGAAGTATGAAACCCTTCTCATTGTTGGTAAAACCTGCTTCCGCTGATTGTAATCTCAGATGTGATTATTGTTTTTATATAGATCATTTAAGATTTGTAGAAAAACAACCCCGAATGTCAGAAGATACATTGGAAAGTATAATAGCAAGTTATTTGCGAACAAATCAGAATGGTAATTATGCTTTTGGATGGCAGGGTGGTGAACCAACATTAATGGGTTTAAATTTCTTTAAAAAAGCTGTAGAACTTCAAACGACATATGCTCCTCCAGGTGCTATTATTAGTAATGGTCTTCAAACGAATGGAACACTTATTACCGATGAAATGGCCAAATTTTTCTCTAAATATAGGTTTCTTCTAGGTGTGAGTCTTGATGGACCAGCAGATCTTCATAACTATTATAGGAAAATTATTGGTCTTAAGCCTACTCATAGGTTAGTTTTGCAGGGGATAGAGCGTTTAAAAAAATATAAAGTTGAATTTAATATCCTAAGTTTAGTTAACAATATAACAGTAGAGAGTGGTACTGAAATTTATAAATATCTACGTGATAACGGATTTAATTACCATCAATATATACCTTGTGTTGAATTTGATGAAAATAATAAACCAAAACCATTTTCTATAACTGGAGAAGAGTGGGGAGCCTTCCTGTGTGATGTATTTAATGAATGGATAAAAAATGATATTAATAAGGTCTCAATTCGGTTATTTGATTCTGTTCTGAATTATTTGGTTTCCGAAACTTATAGTGTATGCTACATGGGAGATAATTGTTGCCAATACTTTGTTGTAGAATATGATGGGAGCGTTTATCCTTGCGATTTTTTTGTAAGGAAAGATCTGTTGTTAGGAAACGTAAAAACTGATAGTTGGACTGAACTTATTAATTCTCCAAAATATCATAAGTTTGGTGCCCAGAAAGCAAACTGGGATGCAAATTGTAAAAAGTGTCCATTTATTAATTTTTGTCATGGAGATTGCCAAAAATTCAGATTCCACGACTCTCTATCTTCGAAATATTTTAGCATTTTATGTAAGGGTTGGAAGAAATTTTACGCAAGTACATTACCTCGATTCAAAACAATCGTTGACAAAGTAAAAAGGCAAAATAAATCTTTTTCACAAACTCAAACTAAAACGATTAAAATCGGTCGTAATTCTCCATGTCCTTGTGGAAGTGGAAAAAAATATAAGGATTGTTGTTTAAGTAAATAGTTTTCATTGAATTGCTTAACAGGTAATAATTTTACTTTTTCCAAAAAATTAATTTTAAAATAAAACTTTAAAAGTAATTGACATTGCATTTTGTAACAAATTTAATTTTTAGATAAAAAAAAAATTTGGTTGATTATCAAAATGGTTGATGAAAATTTAATAAAAGAATTAAAAGAAATAAGAGAGAAGGGCCAAAGCGAACCTTCTGATGCTCTAAAAATGTATGAATTCCTTAAACAATTAGCACAAGAAAACGAAGAATTTAAAGAAGAATTAGAAGATATGGACACAATTATCGTACAAATTGTAGTAACTGACATAGATTATACATTCTGGACTAAATTTGGTGAAGGTGTTGTTGATTATGGGGAAGGAGCAAGTGACGAAGCAACATGTACCATGAAAGCTACTCAAGCCACTTTTGCAGGTATTACTTCAGGTGAAGTTGATGGTACTAGCGCATATATGTCAGGTGACCTTGTTATTGAAGGGAATCTACAAGACGCAATTGCTTATGGAGAAATCCAAGGACTAGCCATGGAACTTGGAGAAGAGTATTTCGAGTAAACATAATAATAAAGCGAAATTCATATACAAATTTCATTTTTTTTTGACTTTATAATTGTATTTTCATTTATTCTGTAGTCTAGTCTTCTTACTGTTAACTTTGTTATAATCTTATTTTTAGAATTCCTCTTCAAAACCATTTTCAGTAATAACATTCTTATACCATTGAGCACTCTTTTTCAAAATTCGTTCTTGAGTGTCAAAATTCACTCTTATTATACCAAAACGTTTAGAATATCCTTCAATCCACTCAAAATTATCTAACAATGACCAAATGAAATAACCTTTTAACTTAACTCCTTTATTAATGGCCCTATGCGCAGCCTCAAAATATTGTTTTAAATAATTCACCCTATCTTCATCTTGAACTACCCCATCTTCAATAATATTGTCCTTACAGGCCATACCATTTTCTGTTATGTAAATAGTTGGATGATTATAGTTTTTGTCAATACTGATAAGTAGATCAAAAAGTCCTTTTGGACACACTTCCCAACCCATATCTGAATACTCACGATCCTTTCTTCTTGTTCGTTTAACTAATTTAGTAACACTAGTAAGATCTTCTGGCTTTTTGGCTTCAACTCGCATACAAGAATAATTATTTACTCCCAAGAAATCTACAGAATTATTTTTTAATAACATTAAATCCTCTTGAAGGATTGGTGGGAAGTCATACCTATCGTTTAGAAAATCTAAAATATCTTTGGGATATTCTGCTTTAAATATGGGATCTAAATACCATCTATTATATATTCCATCGATAAATTCTACAGCCTTAGAATTTAGAAGTGTATTAGATAAAGGATAAACATGAGAGAGGTTTAGAGTAATTCCAATCTCCCCATCAGGATGTTTAGAACCACGATATGCTTCTACCGCTTTTGCATGAGCAACATTGACATTAATAGATGCAAGATATCCTCCTCTAAGGTCCGATTTTCCAGTAAAAATGCCACCACTGTAAAATGCAACAGTGAAAATAGCAGGTTCATTGAATGTGATCCACTTCTTTACACGATCTCCGAAACGGTCAAATAATAATCTCGCATATTCTACATATGCTTCAACAACTTCTCGTTTTTCCCAACTTCCAATTTCTTGAAGTGTTAAAGGGAGATCCCAGTGATATAAGGTAACAACTGGTTCTATTCCATTCTTTATTAATTCATTAATTAAATTATCATAAAAAACTACTCCTTTTTCATTGATCTCTCCTCTACCTGAAGGAAATATTCGTGGCCATGATATAGAAAATCGGTATGCATTGAGATTCAGTTGTTTCATAAGTTTCACATCCTCTTTATACCGATGGTAATGGTCACAAGCTATATCCCCTGTATCTCCATTCTTTATCATACCTTTTATATGAGTTATTTTATCCCAAATGCTCTCGCCTTTATTATCTGCATCCCAAGCCCCCTCGATTTGATAACTTGCTGTAGCGGTGCCCCATAAAAAACCATCAGGGAATAAAATTTTCTTCAGCTTTAATAACCTCACTATTTTAATTTACATAGATAAAGTAATTTATTATCTTAAAGACTTGCTTAAAATACTTTCTTCCTTTTAAATAATACTTTTATTCACAAATACATACTGGTCTTCCTAAAAACCGAAATTCAATTTTTCTTAATTTTAAGATTCGCAAAACTCGTAAAAATTGATTTGTTAGTAAGATTTTATTTGTAAGAATTCTTTTTTGGGTTATTAGATTAAAAATTGATAATAATGGCTTACGATTTCTTATGGGATTTATTTGTTGTGGGAATCGCATATCTTTATGTACTTTTAACAATCTTCATACCTTTAACATTATATAAAAAACAAATAATTTCTAAATTTTCAGCAAGAAAGGCAGTTCACATGTTTGCCGGATTAACAATACTAACATCACCTTTTTATATTTGGCCCTTTTGGCCGACCATTATTGCGGGGAGTTTAACTCTATTAGTCTACTTTAGTTCAAAAGAATCGAAAGTGAAGCAATTAAAAGAATTATATGATGCAATTTCTGAAGAACAAGAGGATGGATTAAAAAGAGCTTTTCTTCAAGGTCCATTTTTTTATTGTCTTTCAATTACTGCTTTAGTTTTTATATTTGGGATTATTGCTCCAGAGAATTTTTATTTCCCCATTGCAGGAGTGTTGATAATGATTGTAGCAGATACTTTAGCTTCTGTAATCGGAAAACGTTGGGGTAAAATAGGTATAAGTTTACCATGGACTAATTCAAAAAGAACCCTTGAAGGATCAACGACTTTCTTTATAACAGCGTTTTTATTAAGTTTTCTCTCATTTTTTCTATTTGGACTACTAATTCCCTCTCTGCAAGAACCTTTATCCTTCACCGTTATAATTATATATGCATTAATAACAAGTGCAATTGCAACTATAGTTGAATTAATTTCTCCAAGTACCTATGATGATTTAACAGTCCCTTTAGGAAGTACTTTAATCATTTATTTATTATCGCTATTTTAATTTATTAATTTTTTAAAAATATTTAGAATAAAATCAAAAAGCCTAAGTATTCTAAGTTAACAGTCATGGAAAACGTACAGAAGTCTTTTGATGTAATTGTCATTGGAGCTGGTACAGGAGGTACCATTGCTTCGAGGTTCCTAGCAAAGAATGGATTAAATGTATGCTTAATTGACAGAAAACCTAAAGAAAGAATCGGAGATAAAATATGTGGTGATGCTGTCGGAAATGAAATTTTTGATCTTTTATCTATAAATCACCCAAAAAATGAAGAATTATCTTGTCGTATCAAAGGAGCAAAACTTTATTCACCAAATCTTAAAAAATGTATCACATTAATTGATCCTAAGCAAGCAGGATACATAATTAATAGGTTAGAATTCGGTCAACGATTATTAAACGAAGCTCTTGATGCAGGAATTAAACAATTCTTAGATAAAACAATGGCACTAGATTTATTATATAAAAAAGGAACTGTTAATGGATTAAAGGTAAAATTAGAAAACGGAGAAAAATGTGATCTCACTGCGAACATAGTAATCGATGCTAGTGGATTTTATTCACCTTTAAGAAATAAGCTTAAAAGCTCATTGATTGAAAAGTCTGTCACAAGAGAAGATAGTATCTTATGCTATCGAGAAATAGTAAGTTTCTCTCCGAGTGATTTAGAAGTGCAAGATCCGGAATACATTACTATTATACTTAATCAAGAAAAAGCTCCAGGTGGATATATTTGGTACTTTCCAAAAAATGAATCTTCAGTTAATATTGGATTAGGAGCTTTTATGAGCTATAAGGGTAAAGTAAAAGAGCTTTACCAAAAAAATGTGTTTCAGGAATATATCAAAACTTCCAAATATAAAATAATTTCTACAGGCGGGGGAGTAGTTCCTGTAAGAAGACCTTTATGGTCATGTGCAGATAGTGGTATTATGCTTATTGGGGATTCCGCTTGTCAAGTAAATCCTCTCCACGGTGGAGGGATTGATCCATCTATGAGGGCTGGTTTTTATGCAGCTAATTCAGCTATTAATGCTTTTGAAGTAGAAAATTACTCAATTGATAATTTATGGAATTATAATTCTAGTGTTATGACTAGTTTTGGTGCGGAATTTGCAGCTCTTGACTTACTTAGAATTGTGCTTCAATATCTCTCTAATGATGATCTAAATTTTGGATTAGAACGTGATTTACTAAGCGGAGAAGAGATTTTGGAAATTTCTTCTAAAGGAGGATTAACATTATCTTTAACTAATATGATAACTAAAGCAGTTAAAGGTATATCTCGCCCAAATTTATTGTTAGACTTAAATTATCTTAGAATAAAAATGAATGAAATTTCAAGACTTTATAAGAATTTTCCAGAAAGTCCAAATCAATTTTCAGAATGGAAGGAAAAAGTTAATATTATTTATGATAAAGTAAAAAGAATGATAGTAAACACTAAAAAAAGTAAATAAATGATACGATGTGAAAAAAATGGCTGATATTGTTATTGATGAATGCATTGAAAAAGGAACATATGAATATATTATAAAGAAAATTAATAATGATGGTGCTCTGCATTTTTCTCTTATAGATCCTGACCCGATGAGACAAAGCCCAAGTAAAGCCGCAAAAATGGCAAAATATGCTGAAGAAGCAGGAACTGATGCATTTCTTATAGGAGGAAGTACTGTTTTTAATCAAACTTTTGTAGATAAAACAATTATGGCAATTAAGGATAAAGTGAAAGTGCCGTTAATAATTTTTCCCGGAGGAATTAGTAATATTTCCTCATATGCAGACGCTATTTTCTTTATGTCTTTGTTAAACTCATCAGATCCATATTTTATTATAGGACAGCAAGCACTAGCGTCATATACAATCAAAAGCGCAAATCTAGAATCTATCTCGATGGCCTATTTAATTATAGAGCCAGGAGCGAGTGCCGGGTGGATAGGAAATGCTAGATTATTACCCAGAAATAAACCAAAATTAACTACCGCTTATGCATTAGCTGCAGAAATGCTAGGATTTAAAATTGTCTATTTAGAAGCAGGTTCTGGTAGTGAAAAAATACCGTTAGAGCATATTGAAATGTGTTCTAAGATGTTAAGTATTCCTATAATTGTAGGTGGAGGTGTATTAAATAAAAATAATGCTAGAGCTTTTGTAGAAGCTGGAGCTGATGCTATAGTAATGGGAACTTTTCTAGAAAATAATCTTTTAAAGGACAATGGGACTTCATTGAAAGTAATTATCGACGAAATTAAAGATGCGGGTAAAAATAAAAAGAAAAATTATTGTTTGAAATGAAAATTCTCTTTTTAAGAGGAATTCTAAGATGAATCTTAAAGATAGTATTGAAATCCTCCGACCTGTCAATGATCTAATGGGGAGTTTAACTGTCATAATAGGGATCTTAAACACTAGGAATCAGATTAACCTTGTTACTTTGATTATAAACCTTGTTTTAGGTATTCTTACATACTTCTTTATAGCCGGTTCTGGAATGGTTATAAATGATTATTATGATATAGAAATTGATAGGATAAACCGTCCAGAGAGGCCAATACCAAGGGGATCAATAACCCTTAAACAAGCAAAGGTTCTATGGATTGTTTGTATCATAATAGGGATGTTTTTTGCAATTCTAAACAGTTTTTTAATAGGCTTTAAATTCCTCAATATCATAATCGCCGGTTTCTTCGCCTTTATTGGATGGTTATATGCAGCCTGGGGTAAGAAAAGCGGTTTCATTGGAAATATAATTGTAAGTATATCATTTTCCATCGGGCTCATTTATGGGGCTATTATAAATAACTCAAATATTCCTCTCTATATATATTTCTTTTTTATAACGGCCTCTCTCCTTTTACTTTCTCGAGAAGTAATAAAAGGATGTGAAGATATTGAAGGAGATAAAAATGAAGGAGTTAAAACCTTAGCTATAAGGATAGGAATCAAAAAATCAACAATCTTTGCTATTTCTTTTGCAATTTTAGCAATTGTGTTCTTTATCTTACCTCTTTTTACTCCGATAATGAATCATTGGCTTTTCTTAATATCAATGGCTTTTGGATTGATTGTGGTCACATATGCTATCATATTGATGTTTAAACGAACTTTAATGAGGGAAGATTTTAAGAGAGTAAGTCTTCTCTTAAAATTGGGAGCTTTTCTGGGATTAGTCGCATTCCTTCTTGCAAGTTTTTAATATCTGTTTAACTCTCTCAACTTCTTTCTCTTCGATAAAAATAGATAACCTTTCTGCTCTATCTTTATTTAGTTTCCTAAAAGGGTAGGTTTGAATTAATTTTCTTGCTTGAGTCAATCCAAGGTATTTCCTTGTATACTCTGCATTGGAATATTTATAGGTTGTGAGAAATTCACTGTCTAATTTTTCTCTGTAAAATTCCAATATAAAATTAAAATAATCTCTTAACAATTTTTGCTCATGGAATGGAATATTTGGTTCAAAAAATATATGAATTGGATGTGTTCGATAAGTATTTCCAGAAACATAGATTCCATCGACTTCAAAATCTTCTGTAATTACTCCTAATCCAACTCTTCCATTATAAGAACCTGTGTCCACCGTACGAAGATATAAGATGTTGGATAATATTTCTTTTTTTAAATTATCATTAATTTGAAGATCTAACCTTTCATATTCATTACTGTGATACTTATTAGCATCCATTACTCTAATTTTTTTGTCTCCCTGATTAGCTAATACGTCTTTCTTTAATAAATAATATTTCACTTTTAATGCATCATGAGTATGATATTCTTCAAGAAATTCTTCAAATTCTGAGCCCCCTCGATATTTAAACTCGGGTTTAAGAATATATCTTTTTTCAATTCTTTTGTTTTTCTTTTTAATCTTAATTCCTTCAAATTCAATATTTTCAAGTCTAGGGATTGGTTTTCTCTTAAAAAAGCCAATACAGATGTTAGTTCCAGTATCTTCGAATATTTTTGTCTCAAAAATAATCATTTTTTCAATATCATAAAAATTTAAGAAATCTAAACGAAACTTGTTAGAAACTGCTGCCCCAAATAAAAAATTAGAAGGAATAATATAGATGAGATTTTCAATATCATTCCTTAAATCATTTATCATCGCAATTTGATACAGATCCTGATACCCTATATTTTGATTGGCAAAATGTTTCAGAAAAGACTTGGTCTCAATGTGTTTACGTATATATCCCAGATACAGATAAGGGGGATTTGTTATATGGAATATGGGTAATTTTTCTTTCTTTAGAAATTGAGGGAAGCTTTCTAAATTATCTCGTAATCTAATATTTTTTTTAATAGTGTCTTTTGAAATTCCTAGAGATCTGGCTTTTTCTATACATTTTTCAACCATAGTTGATTGTATATCAAATAAAAAAATATGACCCCTAAAAAATTCTTCTCGTTCTTCTATGGGGATAACATTTAGAATTGGTAAAATTAAATTACCCTCACCCGCATAAAGATCTATCCAAATATAATCTTTTAATATAGGTTTTATGTCAGGTAAAATGTATTCTTGAAATATGTCTGTAGATGTTAAATGAGAACCATACTTTCTTTTATAATACTTTTCCATTCTTCTCTTTATTTAGTTATGTTGAAAAATTGTACTATAAGCCCATTGTTATTTTTTAATTGCTTATTTCTCTTAAAATAAAAGAAAATTTTCTTGAAGGGTTTACCATAAAATTGGTCTATATTAATTTTAAATTTATTTCTAAGTTATTGTTTATTATCTTAATTATATTAAAAAAAAGGTTATTATAATTATGAATGAACAAGAAAAAAGTATGATTGAAACTTATTTAGAAAAAGTTAGGAAAAAGTTGCCAGAGTGGCTAAAATGGAAGGAAGAAGAAGCAAATAATATCCTGGAAGATTTAAAACTCCAAATCTTAAATGAAGCTAGACTTATAGCAGGTGGTAGTGATCCAACTGAAATGGATATACAGCAAGCACTTATCCAAACTGGTACACCCGAAAGTATTGCTAGGATATATAAAAAACGAGGAACACCAAAACTATATATAACAGAAGAATTATTTGAATTCTATTTAAGAACCCTCGTTTTCTTTTGGTTAATTGTAATTACTATTAGCGTTATTGTAGCAATATTCCAGTTCATATTCAAACCATGGTGGGAAGCTCTGGGAAGCATGTTTTCTGGTATGTGGATCGGTGTTTTAATTACTGCTGTTGTAATAACGGTAGTTTTCGTTTATTTTTCGATGGAAGGATTCCTACCCGAAGATTTTGGTGTGTTTCCGCAAAGATTAGCTACACTATTTCCATTTAGCTTGGAAAAAACAAAATTACAGGAGACTAAAGAACTTACAAGACAAAAGCTTGAAGAAGCCATGCAACGTGCCAAGGATAAGATTGAAAAAGCTCGTATCCAAACAACGGAAAAATTAGCTGAAGCAAGAGCTCTTAGAGAAAATAGATTGGCAGAAGCAGAGCTACGAAGAGAACAGAAATTGGTGGAAGCAAGAAAACGCAGAGAGCAGAAACTAGCAGAAGCTAAATTAAGAAGAGAAGAAAAATTAAGAACTGCCAAACAAAAAAGAGAATTAAAAAAGCGTCAACCCGTTACATTGGGAGAGTTAATCTTTGGTGCTATTGCAGGCACATTTTTCGGAATATTCCTTATATTACAACCCTTTGTTGGTCTAACAACTTTATTTGACCCAAACTTTTTAGAATGGTTGATGATCCTTGGTATATTAATCTTCCTCAGTGGTTTAATTAATCTCGTGAGATTAATTCTAGGGGTTAGAAATCATACAGGTCAACAAGTCCTTCTTGTACTCGAAACTATTTACTCAGCAGCTTACATTCCCGTATTTCTATTCTTATTGAATCATCCTGAGATTTTTCCAATTAACTTTTTCTCAGGCGGAAATATTACTATGATACCATTTGACCGGAATTCACCAATATATATAGCATATTTCTGGGTACATATCGGGATATTTATAGCCATTATCGGAAGTATGATCGGTAATCTTGTTAAAGTCTATAAAATTCAACGTGTTAAATCTCAAATAAGAATTTTTTAATTTTTTTTTTAATTTTAATTAGTTTCAATTTTAGATTCTATTATAAGTCTTTTTCAAGTTTTAGGGCTATAATAATTACTTTTATTAATAAGTTCATTTCAATTTTATATCATGATAAATTGGATAATAATGATATTCTTTCAGCTTTACACTTTAGGATATCTAAATCTAGAACAAATCTTTATCAACAATTTATTACTTCTGCTGATTTGCCGTGGAATTTATATAATTACCTACTATCTCAATTATTACAAAGACTATAACAAGGAATTAGGAGAAGGAAAGAAATTATTTACAAGGAATGAGGCTTTATATTTCGGTATTAAACAAGCGTCGATAATACTGTTTGGGATGATATATTTTCCGGTTGCTGTGTTAATATCATTTTATTCTCTATTGATAAGTGTTGATTACTTTAAACAAATAGGTGAAAAGCGAAGAATTAAGTATATAGCAATAATGGCAAAAGCTCTTAACATCCTTATTTCTTTAATGGGAATCATTTGGTTTCTGCTTATCGAACCGAATTTTTTCGCAACTGGAGCAGTAGGGATAAGTCTTCTAGCATACTTCCATTATGGATTAAAGATATCTAGTCTTTCACTAGTGAAATTGATAGAAAAATATGATAAGCGTCGATTTAATAGATTTCCCAAAGCACTAAAAATTGCTTGTTTAATATTAATTATTGGATTCCCAACCACACTTCTCGCAGTATCAGCTGCTTATGCACCGCCAGAAAAAAGGACATATATGATCGAGATGAGAGATGGAATAAAATTAGCTACTGATGTATATATTTCTCCAGGTTCTTTTGGAACTCCAAAACCAGTAATACTTGTAAGAACTCCTTATGGGAAAAATAATATGGACCTCTACAGAACATTTTATTCAGGTCAAGATTATCACCTAGTTATCCAAGATTTAAGAGGAACTCACAACTCGGGAGGAAGTGACAAATTCTTACTTTTCCTTGAGTCTTATCATGATGGTGTTGATACAATTAATTGGATATTAGATCAAAGCTGGTGTAATGGGAAAATAGCCAGTGCTGGAGCTTCTGCACTATGTATTAATCAATATTTCTATGCAGGTATGGCCCCCAAAGGTCTTGTTGCTCAACAACTGTGGTTTGGCACCCCTGAACTTTATGATCATGCTATCTATCAAGGTTCATATCACAAATCATCTGTAGAAACTTGGATAAAAAGTACATCCCCTTCAAATTGGAAGTATCAACTTAATCAGATCTTCAGATTTTCAAATCCAAAAAATAAAACATTATATAATTCCACTTCCTTGTCAATAGAAACTGGACCGGTTTATTCCAATGTTTCTGTTGCAGGAATTCATGTTGGAGGCTGGTACGATCATTTCCTCCAAGGCACGATTGATGGTTATGTAAATTATGATAATCATGGCGCAACTGCAGCAAAGGGCCATCAAAGGTTAATTATGGGACCATGGACTCATGTCAACTTATTTGGATCGCTTAGACAAGGTGAATTGGAATATCCTCCAAATTCTGTAGGATTTAATTTAGCATTTAATTGGGAACAAGAAGTCTTCGATTATGCATTACTCGGAGCGCCCACAAATTGGGATGGAGCTAGAGTTGCATATTACTTAATGGGTGATGTAGATACCCCCTCAGATGAATGGAATTACTGGCGATATGCATATGATTGGCCACTTAATCATACAGACGATAAATGGTATTTTACGGATACTGGGGGTCTTATAAATAGCACTTTACCATCAATAAATAAGAATTTTTCTTATCTATATGATCCTCGTAATCCTGTACCAAATTTGGGAGGTCAAAACCAGCCCTTTGATCTCGCCGGTCCAATGGATCAACGACCAGTCGAGAGTAGACCAGACGTCTTACTCTTCGAAACACCAGTTTTAAGCGAATCTGTGGAAATTGTTGGAAGAATTTGGGGCAATCTCTTTGTCACATCAAACTGCACCGACACAGATTTCACCATTAAACTGACTGATGTGTACCCCGATGGGCGTTCAATGCTCATAACAGACGGATCACTCACAACAAGGTCTCGGTATAACTATACTTCAAATATTTTCATGTCTGGAAGCCAAAGTGATGTCTATGAACTGCAGGTCGATTGCTGGTCTACTGCTTACGTTATCAGCCCAGGACACAAAATCAGAGTTACTATTTCTAGTTCAAACTTTCCAAGATTCGCAGCAAACCCGAATACAGGGGCTCCGTTAGCTTATAACTATCTAAATTATAATATAGCAAATAACACGCTACTTGTAGGACCAGACTATCCATCGTGTATTATACTCCCAAGATTGGTGAATATTAGTAGTACACACACTTCTTATTAATCTTTTTTTTATTTAGTTTAAGAATATTTGACACAATTAGTTTGAATCAAAATTTAAAAAATAAAAATTAAAAATAAAAAAAAATCCAAATTAAAATTTATTTCGGAAGTTTATACTTCTCTGCTCTGAAAATTTTAACAAAGTCTTCAATAGTACTTAGGGCTACTAATGCAATAAAAAGCCCTGCGATTCCTCTGAAAAGTCCATAGAATTCTGGCTTAACTCCAATATTTTTTAGGCCACCACTGAAAACCAATATAGGGAATACATCTGGTCGACTCACCATCAAGACTATTACTGATATTGAAGCAAACTTGACTACGATAGTAATACCGTGAATAACTTGATGTGCTGTCATTTGTCTATTTCCTATCAATCCCCGAATCAAATTCAAAACTCCCTCAGCTATAATAAATAATCCCGCAAATTTAAGATATAGAAGAAATAATGGATCCACTAAACTTATTATTCCTGGAATGGGTTGTACTAGAAAAATAATACCTACTCCTATTGAGAACGCTCCTCCGAAAATCTCTTCACCAGGTTTTATAAAAGGTTTTACTTTTCTCCTTTCTTCCATACTGGGAATCTTTTTCACATTTTTCCTTGGTTTCGCCGAAAAGTCCTCAGGAAAATAACCCTCCATTGACAATACCGTGAAAATCACAGATACTAAAGCAAATGCAGCAAGCATTCCAATATGAAATCCCATTACTACGTCTCCGATTCTACTTGCAATTCCAAAAATAAAGTTTATTAGCTGGACAATCAGAGTAATAGTGATAATCAAGGAGAATATAGCCAATAAAGCTTTTTTATAATATGGCCATAATTCTTCTGTAATGAAGACTTTTGGCGTTCCCCGACGTTTATATTCTTTTGCTATACTTTCTGGTGTTCCCATATGATCAATTGCACTTTGAACGGATTCGATAGTAGGTTGACCTGTATCTGACAATTCTTCAGCCTTATTCCGTAAATGTTCTTCAAGCTCTTCGAGAATCTCTTCATCTTCTTTTTTCTCTTTCAACCAATCTGGTAATTTCGTCTTCACTTCTTTCAAATATTCATCAATTAGAATATTCATGTTTTCTTCACTCATTTCTTAAACCTCTTTCATTTAATTCTTTTTCAATATTATATCCACATATAGCGCAATATTTTAGTTCTAAATTTGACAGATCAATCTTATTTGCACACATCGGGCAATATAAGAATCGATCTTGTTGTAAATCAACATTAACATCAAATAATGGTGCTATAGCCTCTGTTAGTTTAGAATAAAATCCTGCTAAATGGTTGAATACTCTTTCACCATACTCAGTCATTTTATAAAATTTCCTTTTTCTTCCAGTTTCTTCTTTTTCCGATTTAATTATGCCATCACTTTCCAATTTTCTTAATATGGGATAAAGTGTCCCTTCTTCTATCACTAACATTTCATTTGTCTTCTCTGTCAGATCCTTTAGGATTTTATACCCATGAAGTTTTTCTCCTCCTCCCTGCATAATTATTGATAAAAGGCAAAGGGAGCTTATACCCCTATTAATTTCAGTCTCTTGTCTTTCAACATAATCTCTGAATTCTTTCGATGCGATTAACGCCTTCGAATCTAGTTCCTTTACTCGTTTAATAATTTTTATCAGCTCGTTTTATATTCGCTGTAATTTTATTTTATATAGTATTCTATGAATACTATACCATACATAGTATATAAATCTTTGTATTTTTTTTCGATTTTTTATTAAAGTGAAATTTAAATTATCGAGATGATAACAAATATATAGGCATAATATATACTGTTAATAAGAAAGTGGGTTAAGAATATTACACAGATTATTTCTGAGTAGGAATAAATTTATTATTGATCGGAGATTAATAAACTCATCATAGAGGAATAAAATGAGCCAAAAAGAAAATTATTTGGAAAGATTTAGTAGATTTTATGATAACTATATGAATCCTAGATTCATAAAGCGAAATAGCAAGAAATTTTATGACAAAATAACTGAACCAAAAATTGTAAAAATTTCAATTTATATAAGTTTACTAACTTTTCTCCCTGGTATTATATTAGGATTAATTATTGCGATTAATTTTGGCTCTCTTCCATATAGCCTTTGGATGAATTATATAAGTGATTTAGGTTCATTTAAATATACACCTGCTCCATTTATTTTGAATGTGACTTGCGCTTTTTCAGCAATATTTATAGTTCCCTTGATATTAAACTTAAGTCGATTATATAGTTCAAATATGGTTGATAATGTTGATAACTCGAAACGTACTTATTATATAAATAAATTTAGAAGAATTTTTGGATATTTAGGGGTAGTTTTTCTTTTTGTAGGCGTATTTGGGATGTTTTTTGTAGGAATATTTAGTCTAGATCGTTCACCATTAAATGCCCATTATTATTTCTCTACATTAGCATTTGGAGGTTTTGCATTCGGTGCATTTTTCACTGGGCTAGCGATTGTGCTTAAGAAAAAATTATTCCCTAAAGCAATTGGCTACTTTATGATCTTGGGTCCATCGACGGCATCAATTATTTTTTTAATATGTCCAGAACCATTAACAAGACAATTTCTTGAATGGCTAATGCTTTTTAGTGCACTTGCGTGGTATTATATTATTGTTTTTATAACTTTACAGAAACTTAACACCTTGTTATTCTTTAATCCAAACTTTAAATGGTAGAAAAATTAAACTCGTTTTAAAGCAGATTAAAATTTTTACTATATAAACGAAATTTTTATTATATTCCTTTTAATTCAAAGTTTAAAGCACCTGAAATTACTATGGAATTGTCAAAAAAATTAGAAAGTAAACTAAATAAAATTATTTCATTTTTACGAGAGAAAAAAGTAATTGTTGCTTTTTCTGGTGGTGTAGATAGTTCATTATTAGCATATCTCTCAAAAAGATATGCGAAAGAAACATTACTTATAACTGAGAAGTCAATTCTTTACCCAGATGAAGAAATTGAAGAAGCAAGTCAATTCGCTAAGAATTACGATATACCTCATTTAATTATTACAAGAGATCCATTAGAAGACAAAGATTTCCAATGTAATCCTTCAAATAGATGTTATATCTGTAAAACAGGACTGTATACTGATCTTATAGAAATTAAGAACTCAAGAAATTTTGATTTAATTCTGGATGGTTCGAATATGGATGATCTCTCAGATTACAGACCAGGTATGCAAGCATTAAAAGATTTGCAGATTTCCACGCCATATATAGAATTTAATGTTAATAAAGAGGAAATAAGAGCTTTTAGCAAATTCTATGATTTATCTGTTCAATCTAAACCTTCTATGGCTTGTTTTTCTTCTCGAATTCCCTATGGACAAGTTATAAATGAAGAAAAGTTGATAAAGATAAGAGAAGCAGAAAAGTTTTTAAAAAATACTTATGGCTTAAAACAATTAAGAGTTAGGCTCCATGAAAATAATATGGCAAGGATAGAATTCTTACCATCAGATCTTCCAAAACTTTTGATCCTAAAAAACATAGAAATAATTAAAAATAAATTGAAAGATTTAGGATTTACGTATGTAACAGTTGACTTAGAAGGTTTTCGCTCTGGATCAATGAATGAAATCCTTAATTTAGAATAATATGAAACTCTAATTACTGGTCCTAATAAATTCTATAATTCGGTTTCGTTTCTTAATAGCATTTAAGGCAGATTTTTCAATGACTTGTTCCATTTCTTCTTTCAAAGCGGGTGTATTTTCTCCTATTTCCTGTTTAATTTTAGTATATGCTGATTCCCTAAATCGAGGTAAAATACTCTCTTGTTTATCTTTAGTATAAATCATTTTTACTTTATTTGAGTTATCTACATATCCAATTTCTAAACAATTAATGTTAATTTCTTTTAAATCTGAAATGATCTTATCTGATACATTTCCAGAACAATAAATTAACAGTGCATCCAAAGAAACACCTAAATAATCGACATTTACCTTCTCTAATAAGTCCATTACCTTATGATTTACAAGTTTTTTTACTTTTTCTTCATAAATGGTAACACCGCAATTAGCTTCATAGTTGATTTCATAAAGATCTCCCCTCAAACCCCCATTGGTAACATCGCACATAGCATGAATGTCATTTACATATTCAGAATTTAATAGAATTTCGCAAGCTTCAAGGAATTTAATATTCATAGTTTCTTTTATGATATCGTGATTTCCTGAATAAATTGCTGTAGTTGTTATTGTTCCTCCACCAGCACCTTCTGTCATTAAAACTTTATCACCAACTTTTATATTTCTCCGAGCTAAAAGTCGATAACATAATCCAACAGCACTTACACCACCAACTAAACGATCTCCAATCACCATATCCCCCCCAATCCGAAGAGTAGAGCCCGTAGTGATTGGAACTTTAGCTAATTCTGAAATTGCAGAAATTCCTGCCATAAAATCAAAAAGTTTCCCAACATCTGCATCATCTCCTAAATGGGTATCAATCATTATTGAAATAGGCTTCGCACCTTTAACATATAGATCTCTAAGACAAGCTCGTGCGACATGAAATCCACAAATAAAAGGAAAATCACTTAGACGTGAGTGAATTCCCTCCATTTTTGAGACAATGAGTAAATTTTCATGATTATCCTGGCTTGCTTTAAATCCTAATATATCTTGGAAACGAACTGCTCCGGCATCGTCTAAAGAACTAGGTGATAGGAATGCTTTAGATTCTGTTTCTGATAATTCGGCTATTAATTTATGGACAAAAAAATCTCCAGTTCCTCTACACCCTACACCCTGTATACCAACTGAAACATTAGCTAAATTTATTTCTAATATTTCCCTAACAAATGGATTGGATACATTACTGATATCGCTTTTGCGACATTCTTCCAATATCGCTTTTGCGTAAGTTAATGCTAATTTATCGTCTATATCTTTGAAATCAATATATTCCTTTACTACTCTATCAAGAATTTGTTGGTCAGAATATCTCTTTTTTATTAAATTTCTGGTTAATCCTTCTAAATCACTCAAATCGCTCAAATCCTTCTAAAATTGTAAAATCTAAGAATAAAAGTAAATAATAAATTTAAATTATTTTGAAAATTCATATTTATAGTTCATAGTTCCTTTATAAAATAATTAATATGACTTCTTTAAGAATAACGACACCATGTAGAATTCACCTTTCATTAATCGATGAGAATGGTTATACTGGGAGGGTTGATGGTGGCATAGGACTTATGTTAGATCGTCCTAATGTAGTTTTTGAAGCTTCGAATAATGCCAAAGAATTTACAATTGAAGCTCATAAATACTATCGAGAATCAATTGAAGTAATAAATGAAATTGCTGCTAAGGTATTTAAAACATTTAATATTAGCAATAAAAATTTTCACTTTCATCTTAAAAGGTACTTTCCATCACATGTTGGATTAGGTTCGAAAACGCAATTATCTCTAGCTATAATCACTGCTATCACAAAATTAAAAAAGATCAATCATTTATCAATTAAGCAATTAACACAGCTAGTAGGAAGAGGAGGTACCTCAGGAATTGGTTGGAAGGGATTTGAAACTGGGGGTTTTATTTTAGACGGTGGACACGATTTTGGTCTTGGTAGAGAGAAAGAAACTTTCTTACCATCTTCAGCATCCACTTCAATCAATCCAGCATTAACACTTTCTAGAAATAGCATTCCTGACAATTGGAGATTTGTATTAGTAATTCCAAATGTAAAGAAAGGTGCATATGGAGATGAGGAAGTTAGGGTCTTTCAAAATTATGCCCCTATTCCGCAAGACGAAGTTAATGAAGTATCTCACCAGATTATCATGAAAATTATACCAGGCATTTTAAAAAATGACTTAAATTGCTTTGGAGAAGGATTAAAAAGAATTCAAAATATTGGCTTTAAAAAGATTGAAATTGAGCTACAACATG
>JBHLRJ010000059.1:0-23262 GCA_048882645.1 Candidatus Thorarchaeota archaeon | reverse complement strand
TACTGGACGATACCCGGATCCCGATTTAACTGTTCCAAGTGCTGCTATACCAAATATTTATCACTATCCAAATGATAATCTTAAAGAGCTTCTAAGAAAGTTAAATATCTAAGTCACTATATTATTAAAGAAGTTATTATTTGATTAGAAAAATTACTTCCATAAACCATCTATCTTTTCCCCGAGGATATCCCAATGCCAAATGATATTTAATCCAAAGTATGCTCTAATAATATCCGTCAGAAAATAGAGATACAGTTTTCTGATCTTTTTGACAGAGAGAGACTCTTCTAAGTGTTTAATAACTGTTCTTGGAGTGAATGGTTTACTTCGATCATTTCTTTCATAAAAATTAAAGATATGCCTTGCTAAAACGTAAATTCCTTCGAGTCTCTCTTTTAATTCAAGAACACATGAATCATTATCCTCATTATTATAAAAAGTGCGAACTAATTCTTTTTCAAATTTTAATTGATTCGAGTTTATCAGTTTCCGAGTTTTATCAACCAAATCTTTTTCATCCATCATAATATATCCTTCATATAATTGTCGATTTTTCTTATATTGAGATTTCGATTTAATGAGAATATCACCTGTGAAAGACTTTTGGAAAATATAATCGATAAAATTAGTGAAATCAGGAATCAATTGATTTAATTCTTTTTTGAGGGAAACTACTAGATTTTTCCTAAAAAAATATGCATGAATAATGTAGATTAAGATTTCTGATTTAATTTTCATTTTAAACGTAGATATCGTATCTTTTTTTGGCTTTCCTGCGAGGGGTAAAGTTAAGAGGTCGAAATATTTGTCATAAATATCAATAAGAGTGTTTCTGAATTTATGATAACCCAACTCTTCTATATTTTTCCGGTTTTTACGCTTTTCAGAAAGAAGTTTGGGGAAATCTTTAAGATCTTTTAACTCATAGGCAAATTCCTTGAGAATCTGAGACTTAAATTTTAAGGATTTGAAATTTTCTGTTGATTGTTCATTCACCATAAAAGTTATCATAAATTCTTCATATCCACTTCGAGCAAATTTAGAGGATATATAAAATCTATAATTTAATGTTTGGAAGGACTCAAAAGCAATTGGAAAGGGCTTTTCTCCACCTCCATAGCCCAGGAGCATATCTAATAGGATACTATCAAAGGGATAAGTATCATGTTTACTAAAAAATAGCATTGGACCTTCAACTTGGTCAAAGTAGAAAATGTATAATTTTCTGGTTTCATCGCTATTATTCATGATAAACTCTTTTGCTAAATAATTTAAACTGTAGGTTTTAAAAGCTCTTGATTTTAAAGGATAGCAATTTAAAAGATTAAACCCACATTTTCTAACTGATGAGTTACTATTAAGAATTTTCTAAATATTCATAACCTTTGAAAAAGCATCCCTATTCGACTAGGGATTAATATCAAAATCTTCAGATTTGTATATTTTAAAACCATTTTCTTCAAATCCTAATGATTTCATAAAGTTATATGATACTATGTTATCTTTATAGACTTCAGTTCTTAATTCAATAACTTTTTTTTCTTTAAAATAATCCCATGCCGCTAGTGCCATGATTTTTCCAAGCCCTTTTCTTTGAAATTTTAGTATTACCCCCATTGCAACAATAACACCATATTCATTTTCTGGTCCTTCAAAATCAAGTATCATAAAGCCAGCATCGATTCCAAAAACTCTCGCAATAAATATTTTTAGAGTAGGTATTTTATATAAATCCTTTACGTCGGCTAATTCTAAAGCTCTAAATGGTTCGTGAGATGTTAACCAAGCCCTATTATAGATATTCATAACAACTTCAAAATCTTGTTCAGTGACTTCTCTAATTTTTGCTCGAAGAATACTGCTTTCTACGTTTTGTTTTAAATTATTTTCTGCTTCCATTGTTATGTTTTTTATTGGCAATACCATTTGGATATATTTCATTCCAAGCTCGACACTTTCTTCAATATTTTCTAACTTATCCAAATTTTTTGGATTTCTCTCAAGAGTTAAAAAATAATTTCTAAGTTTCCCTTTTCCATCTTTCTCATTCTTCATTTTACTGCCCTTTCTAAAGATTTTTTAGAACTGTTTACAATTTTTATGAAATCTATTGCTTCTAAATTAAATATTATTTTTATATCTGATTTTTTCAATTTCAGATAATTTTAGAGAGATTTTCGCCCTCAAAGCTACTATTTTGTTTACCATCTTTCTGATAAATTCTAAAACTCAGCACTTTTTGTTGTCATTTATGTATAAAATATAAATAATAATGTATCTTATTGGGTAAATATCAATCCAATGTTAGAAAGTTGAAATTTAAATGAAATTCAAAATTCAAACCAAAAAGTTGTGTTTTCTTATAATTTTAAGCCTTGTTAGTTTCTCAATATTAGGTTTTATAAATTTAAGATATTATCAAGGGCAAAAAGAAGTTCCAAAAACTCCTCATACTTCTGGCATAATAACTCATTTAAATGAATTATGGGTGACGAATCCAGGTTTTGCAGCACCAGGTGATCCATGGTATTCGAGTAAAGAGGGTGATCTCTCAGATTTGAGTGTTTCTTTAAGTCCGAATCAAGCAAATTATGCAGTAAATGGGAATTCAGGGGAAAAAGAGATTTTACTTAATTCAGCTACTTACTCGAGTTGGACAGCATTTAGTACGACAATATTAACCCCTAATCTTGGTTATGGAGGGGATATCAATGGTTTATATTGTGGACACGATTGGGATGAGACAGTCGGACCTGAAAACACCCCAAGCATTAATTGGAGGTTAAATATAAACATGGGTATAGATATGTCGGATTATGTTATAACTTCAGCAAAATTCGAATCAATTATAAAAGGTACAGTTGATCCTGATATTGATGCTCCTTATGATCACGTTGCTAATTGGGATATACCATGGAATTTAACCCACGCAGAGTTTTATGATTATGCTCAATTTTATGTTGAAGTGAGTGATCTGGGCTTAAATGAAGTAAATACATATAGAATAGCGTTTAACCAAACACGGTTATTAGGAAGGGACATACCTTCAAACTATAACATAGAAAGACTTATTGAAGCAGAATCAGAACAGGCAATAATGAATGCAATAAATAACATTTTAACAATAGATGCAGGTCATAACAATTTTGCAGTTGTTCTAGGCATTTATATCTATTGTGAAGATAATGTTATAGGTTTTGGTGATGATCGAGATCAATGGGATGAATTAAGATTTAAATTTCTGAATCTCACTCTTTCATATGAGAAAAAAATTAATCAATTCACATCAGGCTCCTGGAACCAAGATTTAGATAAAATCTTAGGGTCATACGTACGAATTACTGATGCTAATCTCAGTTTTAAATTTAAAATTAACCAAAATTGGCCAGTTGGTTCGCCTAATTCTGAACTCAGAATTTTTATAAATGATAGAGAACATGATGAGGCAATAATTTTGACTGATTATGTTTATTCTCCATCCTTCCAAGAAGCAAAACCAGGAGGATTCAATATAACGTCGAAACTTCTACCATATGAGAATTTCACTTTATCACTTCAATTATATCTGGGAGATAATTTTGCATTAGGAAACAGTGTCTCTATTTCAATAACAGATGTATATCTTTACATATCATATACAGAGTTTTTTCCAGAAATTCCAGAAGTAATTACCAATAATTTAGATATAATAGGTCCATTAATACTAGCCGCAATTCTTGCTATAGTTGCAATAGCATTAGCAATTGTTATAAGACATAAACCCAAATGGAGAACTTTAAAAGATTTATCATTTACTACGGGTCATCCTAAAGTAGTGAAACCAGATACTGAGTATTCACTGTCTGTTTATCCACATTTTCCGGAAATGCAAAAAACGATTAATCAACAAATAGAGAATAAAGAATCCGAACAAGATTTTGATTCTTATGAACCTACCTTAGAACCTTACCTA
The DNA here is from genome assembly GCA_048882645.1 of Candidatus Thorarchaeota archaeon. Taxonomy (GTDB): domain Archaea; phylum Asgardarchaeota; class Lokiarchaeia; order Sigyniarchaeales; family SOKP01; genus Loki-b32. Next base: position 19,307 of record JBHLRJ010000059.1, on the reverse strand, counting down.
GAATTAAAATGTGCAATTGAATTGAAATTTAGACCCAATGTAAAGGGTATTGAGTTCTTTCCAGTAACACAAGAAATAGCATGGTATAGAGATATTAGAGAAGTAAACTTTAAGCTTAATGCAGATTCGAAAATGGTTGGTAATGTCTTAAAGGGCGCTATTGATATCTATAAAGATTCGGTTCTTATAGGGCAGATTCCCCTCTCTATTGAGGTATCGCAAGAAGAAAGGCCTACTGAAATAGCCACAGTAAGAACAAATTTATTTGATAGTGTATTTGTTTCTTATTCTCACGAAGAGAAGATCATTGTAGATCATTTTAGAGAAGCTTACAAATCACTAGGGATCAATGTAAAAATTGATGAGGATATTTTGCAGTCTGGTGATAGATGGAGCCCGAAATTATTGAAATCAATTGATGAATCAGATGTGTTTCAACTTTATTGGTCAGAAAAAGCAAAAAAATCTCAATATGTTACAGAAGAATGGAAACATGCTTTAAAGATTATTGATAAAAAGGAAGAGAGATTTATTCGTCCCTGTTACTGGGAGGATCCTATGCCATCAGCTCCTGATGAACTGAGTGATATTCATTTCCAACGGGTAAATATCAACATTTTCAAATCCAGCAAAGAATTTAAAAAAAAACTAAAAACAAAAACTAAGAAAAGATGAAATTTGGTCTTTTATCATTATATTTTTAATTAGGTGAAATGTTATGTTTGATGAAGCGAAACAAGGATTAATGTTAATAGGAATAGGATTGGCTATTGCGGTCGGATGTATGTTGGGAATATATGGTATTTTGGTATCTAGAACTGGAATGTTTACCGCCGGATTCTATCCCCTCCTATTCGGGTTGGTTGGTGCGGGAGTGGGAATAGGTGCGGTTGTTGCACTGATTTATGGTGCGGTAGATGATGAGTGGGAGGTAGCAGGAATCGTATACCTAGTTTTGATTATTATTCTTGGTGTTATCGGACTTATTTTAACTGCCTTGATTGCATAAGTCGTGTTGTTACTTGGGATTATCAACCTCTTAAATAAAGGGAATAGCAATATCACCAACCTAAGAGAAATGCATGCGCAAATTATATTGATTTCGTTATTCTCATGAAATTTAAGAAAGGATCATATATTGCTGTTAAATATTTTTTCGATTGTGTAAAAGTTTAAATTTTCAGAAAAATAGGGATATTTAAATCCATCACCTATTCATCTATAGGGAAATAAAATGAATGAAAATATCAATGATATATGTAAAGAGGAGGATCAATCAGATCTGATAAAGTTATTAGTCTCTGAAGATATTTATGGTACAGATGGTGAAGAACAGATTGAGTCTTCATTGAAACTCTCTAAAAGATTTAAGAGAAGTTGGAAAAATTTCGATTTTTTAATTGGTCTCTTAGCTGGTATTATAGGATTCATTTTTGGATATATTGGATTTTATTATTACTTTTTGGCAAAATCCGAAGCGGCAACTCCAATAGTGATATTATATCATACACTGAGATTATTTGTAAACGAGGTATCAGAAAATCCCCCGTTTAATTGGGGATTATATGTAGCGATGATATTATGCCCCTTAGCGTTATACTATTCATTTATCATCGCATTTCTACACATATTCAACACTAAAATTGAAAAAATACAATTAATGTGGTATCGGAAACATACAATAATATGTGGTTTAAATAAATGGTCATCAGAATTATTGACAGATCTTAGAAAGAAAAAAAAAAAAGTCGTTATAATTGAAAGCGAGCCTGTTAATGAGTTCGCTGAAAAAGCGAGAGATCTTGATGTTGTCATATTAAATGGCCGATGTGCCGATCCCTACATGCTATATAAAGCAAAAGTACATAAGGCGAAAAATTTAGTGATCTTTACTGAAAATGATACACTAAATATGGAAGTTGCTATTAATACTCAACGACTTTTTAATGAAAGAATAAAAAAAGGAAAAATGAAAAATAAAAAACATAATTTAAAATGTTTTGTTCATATAGGAGATAAAAAGTTATATGATGTATTCAGTGAACATCATATCTTTGAAGAAAGTGTTGAAAATGTCAATTATGAGCTCTTCAACGTTTTTTATAATGCAGCACGTGTATTATTCTTAACTTTTCCATTCGAAAAAGCTAAAGAGAGATTAAAAAACGACAAAATTCATATTCTAATAGTGGGATTCGGTCAATTAGGAGAATGCGTAACTCTTCAAGCGATTAAAATGTGTCACTATTCAGGTAATGAATCTGCTAAAATCACTATTTTGAAAGAAAAAGAAAGGGAAAAAAAAGAACCTGAAATTTCTGGTGAAGATCTGAAAGATCGGTTTTGCTACAAATATAATCAGATTAAGAATCTGAAAACGAGTTTAGATTTAAAATCTTTTGATATTTCATTTAATGTAATAGATTTTGATAATCTGAAGAATTTCCAAGAAACAGTTAATGAGATAAATAAACAAGAATCAATAACCACAATCGTCGTCTGCCTCGAAGAAGAATTGAAGGCAGTGAAATTTAGTATTGATTTGATCTCTATAATTGAAGAGAAACGAATTCCTATCAAATATAATCTCCCCATCAATATCTATGTCGATCAAAATGAGGATATATTTAAATTTCCAAAGAAAGAAGAAACTACACTATGTGAAATCAGCCCGTTTGGAATATTAAAGTACTCCTGCTCTTCGGAAGCTATTATAAAGGAAAAATTAGATCAATTAGCTAAAATGGTTCATTTAGTATGGAATGAAGAAAAGAAAGAAAACGCAGATACGCTTTGGAATAAGGCGATTCCTGTTGACAAAGAATCCAGTCGTCAACAGGCAGATCATTTACCAATTAAACTTCGAGAGTTAAAGCTCCAACCAATAAGTAAGAAAAGAGTTAATGTAAAAGATGAAGAATATCAAAAGAGGGTAGTAAAAGAAATAAAAGATGAGCAAGTAAAAAACTTAGCTCGAATGGAACATAATCGATGGTGTGCTGAACGATGGGTTGCCGGTTGGAAATTAACAACTGAAGAATTGTTAAGAGAATATATTGGCGATGAAATATTAAAAAAATCCTCTGAAAAAGAGTTGAAAGATTTAAAGAAAAAGCATAAGATTTCTGACCTCTTGATACCCTTTGAAAGTTTAGATGACGATGATATAGAAATTGATTTGAGATTTATAAGAAACATACCGCGTATGCTAGAAGATTTGGATTTAGTTCTTCTGAAAATTCAATAAATTAAGCTTTCTTTTTTTTTGATTCATTATTACCTATAACTCTCAATAATTTTGAAACCATAGCTACAAGCTTCATAATATGATCCTCTAAAGGAGGCGTAAGAGCATCTAACCAATGCCATCGTTGCATGTAGAATTTAAAATCGTCATCAGGGGTAACATTTTCTATTCTAAAGGGTTGTATGGTGATACCATTTGAAACTGCTAAATTAACTTCATTTTTCACTTGACCTGATAGATTTGCATTATTAGAGAATATGAGGACCATCAGTTTAGAGTTTTCAATTGCTTTGGTTATAGAGCTTGCATATGACCCTAGAGTGTCTCGTGGCGCAATCCAGCATCGAATCTTAGCCTCTTCTAAATAATGGCATATTACATCAGCAATTTCTTTATCTTTACTAGAATAACTGATAAATACATCATGTATTTCTTCTAAATTTAAGCTTCTTTCGATTTTTGCCATTTCTTCAGTTGAAATTAGTCTTCCACGAGTTTCTTGTTTAAAAACGTATCTTATATCTTCTTCCTTAATGTGATTGTCAGAAAAAGTATTAAAACCATCTTTATCTATTCTAAATTCACATGTTAGAATAAATTTTCTTAGGTCTCGCAAATAAATAGCCAATCTTTTTCTCTTTAAATCTTTAAATACTGTATAGTTATATCTTTGCCCCCACACACCATCAGCAATATGAGTAACAGTATTTTTTAAATTTTCATCATAAATGAATAAGTTTTCAATATAGGCATTCTTTGGTAAAGTAAGAGTATAAAAAGTAAAATGCCACGGAATTTCTCTCCATTCTGTTTTAAATAAATAAGAATTTTCTAATTTTTTAAACCTACTTTCTCCAAGTGGTCGGTCTTTGGAACTTTTTCTACTTTTATGATATAACTCTTTATCATTGTCATCAAGAAAATGAAAGGGTTCATTTATGTCTATTTCATACTCATCTGGCAATGCAATAACAAAATCATGATTTGCTGAACTAAGCTGGAAAGTCTTAAGAATCCCGTTTTCATCTAACTCTTCAAAAATAAAAAATTTTACAAATCCCATCGAAATTTTCATCCTCTAAAAGTTAATCTGCTTTTTTCCGTGGAATTAAGTAGAAGACATTTTATTTATTGATTATGATTTGGGAAACAACTATAAAACTGTGTTTATGTTGATTATTTTTTTTCTAACCTTTGATACTTTCTATTTTTAATGTGAATTGAAATTAATAAGAACTATAATGAATGAAATATTTAAAATCAATAAGGTCTATAACTAATTTAATTTTGTATTTATTAACCTTATTAATCTCTTATATAATGAGTAGCTCCACATCTTAAACATTTAAAAATATTCCCTGCAGTTTTAGTAAAATTATCCTTATCCCCGCAATATGCACATATTTTTTGAATAATTTCCACACCATTTTCATCAATCGTTATAGAAGTTCGCATTAAAAAAACTTTGTCGGGTGGCTTTTCAATTTCATAATCATCTAATAACAGAGTCTTATATATAGTTTCTTCAACCTTTGCTAAAATGTCTTCAATTCTTGTCAAAAAATCACTTTTCTTTTCATTTTTTTCTTGTAAAGGTCTAATTAGAATACGTACTGTTTTTAAACCAAATTCATGCTCATATTTAAGTTTGATATTATATGACAAGCTCTTTATTGTTCTTTTAATATCATAAGCCCTTATTATAGGAAAATTATAATCAAATTTGTCAAGGACTTTATCAGAAAATAAGTTTCCCAAATCTCTCTTTAATGCCCATTGAATTGACTCTCCTTTTTGCTTTCTATCTTTTATAACTTCATTTGCTATAGTAGCTCCTATCAATCCTCCCAGGGCATAAGCGCCCCAATAATCAAACTTATCTGAAGGGCTACGCTTTACTGTACCTATACCCGCTAATCTTAAATTCGTAAGTATTAAAAAACCTTCAAAAAATACACCAATTAGTTCAACGCTTCCCTTAAAAGAGGTTATATATTGTTCTCGTTCACTAATTACATAGTTTTTCATTATGCGTTCATCTATATTCATTAATTCATCAAAACTAAGGAATTTTGAAGCACTGACACGGAATTCATCGTACACCTGGTTCACGATGAAAGACGCATCTTCTCTCATCAATTCCCGAAAAAATTCACAAAATTCTTCAAGGTTTTTACCCACTTCCTTTAATTTTTGGAGTATGTATTTGACTAAAGCCTTTTTCTTTCTGTAAATTATTAGGTTTTTAGCCTTATTTGTTATTTGTTGCCCATCTCCCATGATATACAAATAAATTAGTTAATCTTGAATTGTAAAATTTATAGAAATATGATCTTATATTAGGTAAATTCTCTTTATATATGTTGTTTTTTATCTGATTTAAACCGATGTGTTTCCTTAGGAATTTAACTGTTCACCCAATTAAGTCTCTTTTAAATTTATTCTGAATTTGGAATAAAGGTCATTCTAAAAAAAATGAAAATATGTCCACAATTAATAATATGTTTTTGTTGGAGTAAGAACAAAACAATACAATAAAAAGAAAAGAAAAATAAAAAACTTGAAAATTTTAGTGAATATTGTCAAAAATAGAAAATAGTTAATTATTTAATCTTTCCTACTCGCTTCTTTCTCCGCAATAAATAGATTGAAACTCCGATTACTCCTATTACCCCTGCAACTGATGTGATTGTGATGATGGCTGTGGTGGGAGGATATCCGGTGCCCATAATCTGCACCACAACTTCCACACAATTGGAAAGAGTATAACCATTTGAATTCACCCCAGCAACGACAAAATAGTAGATTCCATTAGTGTATCCGTTCAGATGGTATGTGAAGTCAACAATTCCTGCCAGTACCCACCACAACCTCTGTCATTTGCAAATATCTGTACCGAGGAGTAGAACTCGGGGATAAGATATGACCTGCGATAAACGCGAGTAAATTCAGAAATGGAGCATAAGCGTCCGTTAACCTAATTGTGACATTATAAGGTGTATTTTTAAAAAACGTGTCAATTATGGGAGTAACTCCATCAGGAAAGAAATAGAGTGAGTGTGGAAAGGAGAGCCAAGAGGTGGCATTTTCTGGGAGTGTACCGCTATAATTGCAAAACCAAGTAAGTCTGTTAAGGTTCCAGATGACCGCATCAGCATCAAAGGAAGTTCCATCATGAAATTTTACTCCTTCCCTAAGTTTAAATGAAACCTCATCGGCACCATTCCATCGCCATGACTCAGCGAGGACTGGGATAATCGCAAAATCAGGATCTGAGATATTATATCCCACCAAGGGCTCGGCACATTGGATAATCACATTCATAGAATATTTGTCCCAACAATCAAGAGGGTCAATTGTATATGGGTTCTCATTAAAGCCTACAGTAAACGGGCAAGCACAAGGTACTTTTATCGCGCTTTTCTCTCTCTCCTCTCCAAAAGAAAAGGTAGGAGACTTAACAGGGTAATCTCCTACAAAGGCTAATAAGGAAAGGATACACATAACTGAGAATAGAGCTATTTTATGTTTACTTTTCATTATTTCCACTCAAAATTTTTGGATTAGATTTCTTTTAAATCTGTATAAATAAAAATTAGGATAACTCTCATTTTAAAGATTTACAATTTAAAAGTCCAGTCTTTATGTTTCTTTAGAATGGAATAAAATTCGTTGTAATAAGGAAACCGTTTGATAATTTTTCTGTGTAGTGCTTCAGAAGTAATTCAGGAACTACAATTATATCCTAATTTTGTGATACTTAAGAGCTTATCGCAGGATGGGCAAGCCCACATTCTTGTCCACCCTTTTGAACTCATCCCCACAAGTTGTAGTTTAAGTTGTTCTCCTTTAAAATCTCCAATTTTTTTTTTAATTTTACCTTTCTTTTTCTCTTTTATAGTAATATGGAAGAAATCCTCTAAATGTAGTTCATAATTACAATATGGACATTTCGACATATAAGTCACAAACATTTTCTTAAATAAATATGTTATTGATTTTATTCATTTTAGAATCCTATTTAATTTAAGGGTTAAAATTTAAGATTTGGGAAAAAACAGTAAGGGAAAAAATAAAAAGAATTATAATCCCAACTAATCTAATAAATTAATTGAAGTTAGAATAAGTTCTCAAGATGTTACATCTAAATTAATTGCCACTGTTGTGTGGATGATAATTACCACGACAGACACAGCCTTTACAGAGAAAGTGCCGTGTTTGGCTGCAGTATTTCAAGAAAAATGCGGCTAACCTCTTCCTTAAGCCTTATTTATAGCTACAACATATAAAAATTTTTATATTAATCTATATTTAAGTTTAATGAATCCATATGTTCAACCTAAAAAACCGTAGAATCTCGTTTTATTTGAGATTTTGCTTGTTATTTTCTTGCCTTCTCGCATTTACATTTCTTGCCAGAGCAGATAGAGCACATATTCAAGATTTTTCTTCTATTAACCATAAACCAAAATCCTCATTTCAGGGTATTAGTAATGGGGGGCCATGGAGTAACTCTACCTTAAGCTACAACGATTCAGTTGCTGTTTATGGTGTTTGGGATTGGCTCTTCTGGGAATTTAATGGGTCAAATCCTATTGTAGGTATAACTGTAAGAATAATGGATCCTTCAAATTATATTGAATTTCAAAATCTTAATCCCTACACCTATCATGAGTTATCTAATGGAACTAAAACCTTCGATCACGGCATATATAACCCCCCCTATAGCTCATGGTATATTGTGTTTATAAATTGGGATTCAGATATGCAAACGACTGTTTTAAATTATACAGTTTTGCAGCTCGTGCCAGGTGGCATAAGGACGGGTTATCTATTCTACATAATTTTTATTCCTATTATAATAATTACAATTGGCGCAACAATTTTTGGTTCAATAAAGGCTTATAGTATTAAACGAAAATCTCATAAAGGAGTTAAATCTAAAGTCAATTTTTCGATTTACGCTCCAACCTCAATATCCCCTGGTTCACAATTCATCTTAAATGTCTGGGCTTATATGAATGAACAAAAAACAGATATGGAGCTAATTGCTTCTAGGGAAGGAAATTATGAAAAACGAGAGGAGAAAGGACCTGTTCTAGCTAGAAAGGGTGAAATCATTCAATTTAATTTAGTTCTCCCTCCTCCTTTTGAAGTGTTAAATGAAATAGATAATATTTTCTGGCTCAAAAAAATCACAAATGCATCGTTCCCTGTCTCAGTCCCAGAAAGTATTGCTTTAGGGATTCATTTTGGACATGTTAAAGTATTTATTCAAGGGATTCAAGTGCTTAGAATTGATTTTACTTTAGAAATAGGTAAACAACTTAATAGTCAGATGACAAATATAACCAAAGAAATAAGCAGAATAGCTAAAGTTTTTGCCTCCTATTCACAGTTAGATCAAATCAAGGTTTTACTGGCAGTTCAGGGTTTACGTGAAATAGGAATAAAGATATTTTTAGACAACTTGTCGATCAGGCAAGGTGATGATTGGGATGATGAAATTAACCAAAATATTCTCAATTCAGATTTATTTTTATTGTTTTGGTCAAGAGCAGCAATGAATTCAGTATGGGTGGAAAAAGAATGGAAATTTGCTTATGACAATCGTGGTTTGGACTTTATTCAGCCTGTCCCATTAGAAGATCCGGATACCGCACCCCTCCCAGAAAAAATTGCATCTAAACACTTTTTTGATAAGACTCGAATGTATTTAGATTATTTAAAACTCAAAACACAGTACAAAATAATTGAAAACACCATTGAAAAATTAGTTGATGATATTAAAGAAATATTTGAAATATCAGGGACTCGGAATGAGCTTGAAATGTTGAAGGATATTCAACCATTAGTTGAAAGATTAATAAGGGAATCAAAGCGCACAAATTCGTTTTCACTGCAGGCATATGCATTATTGCTACAAGGGAAAATATCTTTACTAAAAATGAATATAGGAGATGCTAAGCAGTATTTGACTAAAGCTCAACTAATTGCTGAAGATCATAATCTTCAGATCCTAGCTCAACAAATCTCGAGTGAACATGACAAACTTTTAGAACTAGTAGATGATTTGCTACAACTTGAGAAGAAGAAGGCACCTGTATCTGAACGACTGAACTTGGTTTCTTTAGATAGTACCCTAGATCAATTACAAGGAAAACGTCCAATCGAACCACCTGATTTGGCAAGTGAAGAGCCAATTTTACTTCTGATTATGGGGCAAGATGGAGTAGCATATTTCAATCACCCTTTCGTAGAGAATTGGTCCTTCGGTGATATTTTCAGCTCATTTATGTCTGCATTTAATTCTTTTAGTTCTGAAATATTTGCCAAAAACATTGATCGTATCAAAATCGACGAAAATGTTATCCTCATTATGCCAGTTGACTCTTTTCTGGTGTGTTACGTAATAAAGGGTCAATCGTACCCAGCCCTTCAGAAATTAGCTCGCTTCTCGGATGCTATTAAATGGAACACAGAAATTTCAAAAGCTTTGAAAAGATCTGCTAAAACCGGCGAAGAATTGGATTTAAACAATCCTGCTTCACTAGGTGTTATTGTAAATGAAATCTTTAATATGTGAAATTTTGCGATTTTGATAATTACAATAATTTATGTTATGTCGCTTTCTTAATCTAATTATTTTTGATGATTAAATAATTATGAATAAAAAGAGGAAGATTGTAATAAAAAATCCAAATATGATATGGTTAAGAAATAATCTAAGAATAACTCTTAGGAAATGGGCAAGTGTCGAATGGAATTTAAAATTCGCTGTGCGTTCAAGAATACATATCATTCTAAATTACATTTAAAAGCGATAGTTTCTATTCTTTCTTCATCATCTGAAATTCAATATAAAAACTTTAAAATACTTAAAGAGAAGAGAACTAGAATGAGTCAGGATGAAATCAATCGCTTGATAGAAGACCACAATAATCGTCATTGTGATAGATTCGAAATTTACCAACGTAAGAAAATTAATAAAAGAGCAAGGAGAGTGTGGTTAAGTTTAGCAAAGAAAAGTATAATTAAAAGGGCTATGGAATTAAGTGAAACAGGAATACCCACTCTAGAAACTGTGAAAACAGTGATCAAGGAACGAGAAGATAAATGGGAAGAAGCATATAAGAAGAGGTTAAGACGAGGTTCCTCTGCAATTACATATATCGTTGCATGGGTGATCCTTACACCCCTATTAGCTTTAGTTATAAATTTGGCGTTGTGGGGAGCAATGACGGGAGGCAACGCTAATTACTGGATATTTTTGTTTACTCAAGGATCATGGTCTTTTCTCGTTGGGGCGATTGGTGCAATTATAATTATGGTTCTATTTAATGAATTGACTTAAATCTACTACTTATAAATCTGCTTATCAAATTGAGCTGTAAATTGTCTTATTCTGGGTTGGGTGCTGTTGTACGGGAAGCTTGATTGAACTTTTTCGACCGTTAAAGATATTATAATTGGTAATGCTTAAGATTGCAAAAACAATTCCTAACGTTTTGGGTAATTACCCTAATTTACGTTGCTTTCTTAACCTAACTGCTCCTAAAGTAATAATGACTCCAGTAACAACTTAAGCATTGGTACTACTTAAGATTCCAAAAATGATCCTGAATTCAATCTACTTAAAAATCTAATAAAAAATTTAAGTCCTAATAAGTTTAAATACAAACAAGCCTATGTTATAGAATTGAATACTAGTATTTAGAAGAAAGTTAAGACTCTATTTAGAGTTTTATATACAAAACTATATATGTATTTTTGATCAATTCATCTACGGGTGGAATTAATTGCCAGATTCAATTGAAAAAAGAGTGTTAGAGTTAATTAATCGTGTTCTAACAAAAGAAGAAATAGAAAAATCAATAATCTACTTTGACTCAAAGATCTTAAAAAAGGGGACTGTAATTGATGTACAGCTTGAAGAAAATCCAAAAATACCTTTTGATGGATATCTTTTATTCATTGATAAAGAACCTAAAGCTAATTGGGGACACCCAACACTTTACTATTTGATAAATAGTGAATCCATGGAAGTAAAAGTTATAAAGAATGCCGAATTTCCCCCATATTTCGATTATTATCAAAGTCCTAGTACTTTTAAAGTACTTTTAAGATATGGTAAAAAGCCACCCGATGATCGTTATTTTGATATATATGATTGAAAAAGAATGTAGAGTAGGAAAATGAAATTAAATATAAACGTGAGTGAAACAATCAAAGAGGATATAATAAAAATAATATCTGAAGAAGGTGAACTAGACCTTCAAACAGTGAATTTGTATCTCTATACAGATGAAATTTCACTTGACCAAAAAATTACTATTGGTTTTGAAAAAGAAGTAATAGCAAGAGAAAAAACAGGCATGGTATTTGTTGATCTCAAACCAGAATATAATTGGGCGCACCCTTGCAAATATTATTTATATAGCTTAAATAGCAATACAGTAATTGATAAGATCGACGCAGAATTCCCACCCCCTGATTTTTATTCAAAATATAATAATTATGAGCCTTTCCATCAACCTGTTCAATTTAAAAACATAATTGAAGATCGTGCGATTAAAGCAAAAAAGATTCCATTTTTAAGCAATATTATACGAAATGCACCAGGAAATAGATATGCCATTTTATTTTCAGGAATGTCTAATAATCGTCATACCAATGATTTAGAATTCTTATATAGAACTTTAACAGTTACCTATGGTTTTGATGAGTCCAATATATATGTATTAAATTATGATGGTGAAATAAATTATCAGGGAGCTTCTGATCCAATAGGTAATTGGCCTGGTGACAATACTCCTTATCAAATGTCTGTTTATGGTCCAGGCTCACGAGCAGCTTTAGATAATGTATTTGATATTTTGAAATCTAAATTAGAAAATGATGATTTATTACTTATTCATACTAATAATCATGGAGGCTCGTCCTATCTATGTTGTTATCCTGATTGGGATAGATATTTCACTTCAGACTATGTAAGCAAATTAAGTAGTTTACCCCAATTTAATTCACTAATAGTTATGATGGAACAATGCCATTCTGGAGTGTTTTCTGATCCAACAATTTATTCTTCCCCTGCATCAAAAACACATTTTGCTGCCGCTTGTGAAGCAGATAAGAGTTCAATAGGAGGTGCGAATTTTGATCCTTTTGCTTATGATTGGATTGCAGCCATAACAGGGCATTATGCGGATGGCTCATCTTTAAACCTAATTGCTGATATTAATGCTGATAATAGAATATCGGCTAAGGAAGCTTTTGAATATGCATATGCCGATAAGGATGATTTTGATACACCAAACTCCGCTGATTCTCCTTCAGGATGTGGAGCTTGTCTTTTTTTAGAGGGTTTCGATATTTGTTTAAAAGCTTATTTTGATTACCCGGCTGCTAAGTGGAAGGATGATTATCAATTAATAGTTGAAATTCAAAACACCGAGGAATTCGATATTGTCTATAATTTAGAATGTAAAGAAAGAGAGACTAATAACGATATTATTACTATAGAGGATGACACTATACCAGGAGGCGGCTCAGATACAAAGATTTCAAATCCCATATGTCAGGATTGGATATGGATTTCGAACACTCCTTGTGCTACACTAAGTGGTGCTGTCAGTAAAGAATTCAACTACGATATCACCTTTATAATTAAAATCCCTGTAAACTATACATATCCAATAATTAACCTTAAGAAAAATGTGGCAGTATCGGATCTAAAATTAAGTTATAGAAGTGAATCAAATAATTTTTGCACCAGAGCGATAACCCATTATTCACTTGCCGCTGTTTTTTTCTTCATTGCTCACAGTATAGCAGTTGTATTTCTTGCTCTAGCGATATCCGAGAATGTAACAGCCATTAATTTAAATAATCAAGCAAATGATCCAATTGAATTTGATAAAAACTATAGTGAAATTCATGATTTTTCTCCTTTAATTCGCAAGGTTAAGGTCGAAGGATTAATTCCTATTCATATTAAGCGTTTTGGTGACAGATATAATAAAATTGGTGCTCAATTTAACTCTCTTGATATAACCTATAATAGGTTTTATAGTTCTCTTAAGGTTGGAGATAAAAATTCTGCGAGAATTCAAAAAGAAAGGGCGATTAACTTAGCAGAGTTAATGGAAGAAGATCTTATTAAAATGAAAAACCATCTTCTTAAGATCAAGAAGTTTGATGAAGATCTTAAAAAAATAAAAATCGAAGAAGATGACATGGAGAATGTCCTTAAAAGTCTAAAGGAAAAGGGACTTTCTGAGGAATATAAGGAAAGATTAACGAAACAAGGTTTAAGCAAACAAATGATTGAGAGAATAAATGAAACTTCTGGACGACTTCGAAAAGAAGATTTAAGAAGAGAAATCTATCACTCATATCAAAATCTATATCATCATATACTTGGTGAATTCCTTACAAAGAAAGAGAAAATTAAAGATATGAGACGAGCAGAAGGCCTTTCAGAGGAAAAATTAATGCGTAGATTACAAAAAAAAGGATTAATAGAACGGAAAGATGAATTTAAAAGCGGGAGAAATCAAGAAAGAAAGCGAAGAATTAACTAATTGATTTAAATATATACTTTTTTTTAATTAGGTTTATCAAATAGGAGGAGAGATAATATGTTTGATGAAGCGAAACAACGATTAATGTTAATAGGAATAGGATTGGCTATTTGAATAGTAGCGATTTCTGTTATTATTTTAGGAATTAAAAAGAGATCATTGCTTTGTCAAGCATGTGAAAATGCTGAAAATTAGGTTTTTAAATAAAAACCATAATCTAATTAATTAATGAAATGGATAAATAGAAGATAACTATTGAATGGAATTATAAAGGATAAAAACATTTATATTATGAATTATCGAGAAGGTTAATAATAAAAACACAAATTAACACCAGAAATTTTAGAGGGCTTAAAATGAACGATGGGAAAGCTAGTATATCAACATTTATTTCAGGTTTTATAATTTCAATAATCGGTGGACTGGGTTCAATTTTACTCGGTTTTGTGTTACCTGTGGTTTACCCAGATCTGACCTCAGAACTAAAGGAGTTTTTTATCATTCTTCAATTGTTCGCAATTATAGGTGGAATTCTAACTTTAATTGGTTGTGTTGTTGTAGTGTTTTTCAATAAAGCTGGCTACTTCATTATATTAATAAGTGGGATTGTGGCAGGAGTAAATTTTTTAACGATAGCTGGAGCAGTTTCGATCATGAAAAAAATAACGCCAGGATTACAAGAGCAAATAAGGTTGGCAAAACAAAAGATAATGGAAGCAAATATTGGAAGTACCTTAGAGGATAAAAAAAAATGGGTAGAAGAACAATATCGAATGAGTAGGAGTTTTCGAGACATAGGAGAAGAAATGGGTGAGGATATGTATACGGTCAGGCATTATCTTGATGAAGATCTAGAGAAGTACAAAAATCCATAAAAATAGAAAAAGAAACCTTAGTATAAGAACAGATCAATACAATAAAAAGAAAAAAAAATAAAAAACTTGAAAATTTTAGCCAGCTTATGGTTTTGGACGAGCTATTTGGCTGGTTAGGTCAATATTGATGTCAATATTCTACTCACTAAAGCTGACTCATAATGTCATAGAGCCCCGCCACACACTCTCGTATGACCTTGTACTGCTCCATCACATCATCAAATTTTTCCTTTCTAGTTTGTTGATCCACCTTTTTCACAACATTTTTGTGGTTCTTCCAAGTGAATTTAATATAGCATAAATTTGATAAAAAAGTTAAAAAAAAAAGGATCAAATAATAACTAAGTTATGAAAATCACCATCTATAAATTTGGAAGTCGATATACTCCACATACTCCTATTACCTTGGATTGTGAAGGGGAAGGAACCAAAGCGAATCCAATTATCATAAGACCTATAGATAGTATACCTAAAGATTTCATTGTACGTGGAATCAAATATAATATAGTGTTAAAGGGATTTAAGTCACGATATATACTGGTGGAAAACTGCAAAAATCTTCTTCTTGTAGATACAGAATTGAATCGTCTTAGAATGGAGCGTTGTTCAAAAATTACAATTAAGAACCTTACGTGCCTTTCAAGATTGACACTTTATCGATGTAAAGCATGTAATATTGAGGAATCTTTCATAGCAAGGCTGAGATTGTTCAAATCTTCTAACAACTTAATCAAGAATAATTTTATTATTCGGTTGAAGGAAGTTGCTTCTAAAAATAACCAATTAGAACAAAATGATGTAAGGAAAATTCAGATAAGTAAATCTTTAAATTATTATTGGACAGAAAATAATTGGCGCTGTGCATGCATGTTCACGGGATTCTTACTCTTTATTATCATTTTTGCATTTTCTATAGTTATGGTTGAGAATTATAAATTACGTATATTAATAGGTTCTATACCTTTAACCATGTTGGGCATATTATTAGTAGCTTGTATTGTTGTTATAATCTATATGGGCATAGTTAGACATATTTTAAATAAATATAATGAGAGACTAATTAATGAAGAAAAATCAAAAGTTGGAATAGTTGCCGAACATCCAAAACCAGAAGTTGGAAAAAAACCAGAAGTAATTAGTGAAAGAATCTATAGAAAAAGAGATGGTAGGCGGTCTAAAAAAATAGAGTTAGCCTATATGGGTCTTTTTGAGTTAGATGATGAGATTATTAAAGAATTTAACATCCCAGGGAGTGGAACGGAAAAAGATCCGTATATAATAAGTTCAACAGAAAATCTCCCTCAAGATATTAATATCTACAAGTCTAAATATTATTTAAAATTCAGCCACTGTGATTTACGGTCTCATTTTCTTGGTTTTGACCTTTCCCAAAATATTGTAGTAGAAAATTGTGAACTTGATTATTGTGAAATAGGAGATCCCGGGTATTGCTACAATATTCAATTTATTAATTGCAGATTTGAGGATGGCTTAACGATATCTAAGAGTAGTAATATTAAATTGGAGAACTGCGACGTCGCCGGGATTCGCTTGACAGAGTGCTATGATAATACTCTGATAAAATGCACAATAAATGAGTTGATAATTAAGAATAGTAGAGCCAATACGTTTAAAACTTGTACAATTCCCGCTGAATTACTAGAAGACGAAAATATAAATCCCCCAGTTAGAAAGTACACTCTGTATACATATGTCTATAGTTTTATTCCGATTGCCTTTATTACTGCATTTCTTTTCTTGGGTTTTGATATTGGATTTTATTCAGCATTTTTGTTCATAGGAATTCTTGGTATTGTGTTTTGTTCGTTTCTTTTTGGATTTTCTTATTTCATGGATAAACGTTCTAAAAAAAAAGCGGGGCCTTATATCAAGGGAAAATTCGACCGAAGAACTATAGCAGCACTGCCACCAAATAAGGTGATTTAACCAATTTAAGCATAAGATTTAGATAATGTCAAAATAATTTAGATTCATATTAGCTGTGAAAATACTTTTTATAATTGATTTTCTTCTAATAGTAAGAAGAAGTAATTGATAAGATAGAAAAGTAAATGAAAATCAAAGTACGTAAGGTAAAATATAAAAACATTTTTAGTGCAACACCCGAAAATTACGAAGAAATAGAGTTAGATTGTAAAGGGACAGGTACAAAAGAAGATCCAATAATTATTGACTCCTTAATCGATAAATCTTTAAATTTCGATATTGTAGAATCTGAAAAATACATCGTCATTAAAAATAGCTCTCTAAGATTTCTCTGTTTCTATTATTCCAAGAATACTTCTGTAATAAACTGTAAAGTAAGAAATCTACGCCTTGGAAATTGTGAAAATATACATATTGAGAAGGTAGTTTGCAGTTTTATTGAAATTGTTGAATCCCATAATTGCTCTTTAATTGAATCTAGAGCTGAAGAAACTATAAGCTTGTATAAATCTCATAATAACATCTTTAGAAAATGTGAATTTTGGAATTTCTTTACTGATTTTCATATGTTAAGCAGAAATAATATATTTGAAGAGAATAAGGTGCCTGATCCTGAAGAATTTGTGTTTAAAAGTATTCAAGATACAGATTTAGAAGAAAAAAACACCTATTTAATAAACTGTCATTCCAATTTTTATGGATATGAGAGTTGTGAGGTCACTTGTACGGGAAATGGAACAAAAGAAGATCCATATATCATTGATGGTTTAGACTCAATTGATCATAAAATAAATACAGTAGAACTTTTAAATAAACGAGATCACGTCATTTTTAAGAATATAGACATTGAAGGGTTAAAGTTATATGATATAAAGAATGTTCAATTGACCGACTCTAGTTTCTCTGGCATACTCCTCCTCAAGTTTTGCTCCCAAATAAAAATCGACCAGATTTATGCTAAAAAATTGAAATTTGCTGCAAGTGAGGATATTGACATCTCCTATTCAGAATTTAATAAAATCGATACCGTCAAAGGATTCACATCAAAAATAAAGCTAAATAATTGTTCTTATAAAAAAATAAACAATACCCTTCTTGAATAATTTAAGGTATAAGGTAAAAATTAGTTTAAAAATAAATTACTGCTTCTCCATAGTTTTGAATCCACCTAATACCCATCTTGAATGGTTTTCGACATTCATTTGATTTTATGAATCATGGTCTAATAATTTATCTCTCTTTTTCACTTCTATCTTAGGACAATAGCCCTTCCTGCTAATCCCACCAATATTAAAATCAATAGAGGTGAGTGTGGAAGATTCACCTACAGCAACATAAAATGCGTTATATAGGGATTACTTAAGTCTAAATATATCTTTGATGTGAACTTCTATAGAAGTATATTTACTTTTTAGAATTCTCCCTCTTTTATACTTAAACCGCGACTTGCTAATTGATTTCATCTGAAAAACTAGGGCAACAGAGTCATGTGTTAATCCATTTACATCATTTTTTTCTATTTTTACTGTATATGGGAGGTGTAAAGCAGCTTCTTCACCTGTAAAAGGTATAACTAATACAAGATCACTATTTTCAAACTCCTTTATTATTAAACATGGTCTATCTCCAGTTTGCTCATGACCTTGAGAATCTGTATACGTTACATCAACCTGCCAAATATCTTTGAACTTTGGTTTAAAGATCTCCCACTTTGTCCTCAAGAATACACCCCAGTATTAATCAATATTGTCCCACATATCTAATTCTCTTCTAACTTCTTCTGTTAAATATTCTGGTTTGAATAATAATTCTTTAGCTATATTATTGGAAATTATGATCATCGATTCTTTAAGGTGAGGCTTCATGGTTTTAACTGATGCAAAAATATCATCATCAATGATATCTGGATGTTCTTCTCTAAGATAAACTATGGTCGATACGGCCTCTAATAATTCAGTTTCATAATCTTCTGCGAGGTAATGATCCAACACTTTCTCCTTAATTTTATCAACAATTTGTCTTTCATCCTCATCTAAATTATAATCGGTTTCTAAATTAACAATTGCTTGTGGAGAATCATAATAATCTTGTGCTAAAACATTAGAATATGGTCCATGAACGCGAATACTGAATTCATGAAAGAGATCCATTCCCAAACCTTTACAAAGATAGGCAATTTTCTGAATTTTGAATCTTGAATTAAAAGAAATTTCAGGCCTATCATTTCTCTCAATTGAGAATCCCAAATATTTTAAAATTGCTATTATTTTTTTATAGCTTTGCTTCATTTTTGTTCTTCTCCAATAATTTCTTGACTAATTCTACCCAATTTATAATTTTATCTAATTCCCTTTTGCCGGCTTTTGTTATTGAGTAATATTTAATTTTCTTTCTATCTAAAAATGTTTCCTTCTCATTTATATAGTGGAACTCCTTTAAAACTCTCAAGTTTGAGCTTAGATTACCGTCGGAAATATTTAGCGCGGTCCTTAATTCTCTAAATTGAATTCCATCAATGAAATAATAACATAAAGCTAAAATAAGGCTTCTGTTAAGTGTCATTGCCTTAGAATTGATCTTTTCAGTTCCTTTTATAATTTCATCCAATGTTTGATTTGTGGACATAAAAACTCCTCCAAATAGAATTTTTAATAT
>JBHLRJ010000058.1:0-23770 GCA_048882645.1 Candidatus Thorarchaeota archaeon | reverse complement strand
CATTACCTCCCAGATGAAAAATATTCCTATCCCTCTCAGTTCTTAACAGACAATATCATTAAAACGATAAAAAAATTAGGTTTGGATTATAATATAGGGACTTCTTGGACTACAGATGCCCCTTATCGAGAAACAACAAAGGAAATAGAACAATATAAGAGGGAAGATGTTTTGACAGTGGAAATGGAAGCATCAGCTGTATTTAGTGTGGCTAAATGTCTAAATGTTGAAGCAGCTGCAATATTTACAATAAGCGATTATATTTCGGACATGGAATGGAAGCCATTATTTTTCCAAACAGGAAAACATCTGCAGACATTGTTTCAAATAGCAATTGAAACATTAAATAATATTTAAATGTTAATCCTATAAAAAAATGAAGATAAATTTTCGGCAAGCTAAAAGTATCATAACAAAAAGTAATATTCCCGAAGTTGATTTTGTTATTAATCCGTATACAGGGTGTCAGCATGGCTGTATTTATTGTTATGCAGAATTCATGATTAGATTTACTGAACATAAAGGTGATAAGTGGGGAGAATTCCTAGATATTAAGCAATTTGAATTAACTAAGATAAAACCTGAGAAATATAACGATAAGAGGATTTTACTAAGCTCTGTTACAGATCCTTACTTACCATTAGAAAA
Organism: Candidatus Thorarchaeota archaeon; assembly: GCA_048882645.1. Lineage (GTDB taxonomy): Archaea > Asgardarchaeota > Lokiarchaeia > Sigyniarchaeales > SOKP01 > Loki-b32. Next base: position 23,122 of record JBHLRJ010000058.1, on the reverse strand, counting down.
AAAATATCAAAACACTCGAAAGATCTTAGAAAGGCTTGTTGAAACAGAGGCAGAAGTTACTATTCTCACCAAATCGAAATTGGTAGAACGAGATATTGATTTATTTCAAAAATTTAAAAATCTCGAGGTTGGTATTTCTATCAGTACTTTAGATGATAACTTTAGTCGAATTATTGAACGAGCAGCTTCTAAACCTACAGATCGATTAGAAGCTATTAAAAAAATTCATGAAAGTGGGATCAAAACTTATATATTTTTATCTCCCATGTTCCCGGAAATAACTGAATATAGAACGATTATTGAAAAGACAATTACTTATGCTGACAATTATATGTTTGAAAACTTAAATTTTCGACCCCATAACATTTCCAGAATAATGAGCGTAATTAAAGATAATCATCCTAAACTAGTTTCAAAATACAAAGAAATCCAGAAGGATAGAAGCTATTGGGATTTTCTCGAAGAACAAATTAGGAATTACTGTAAAAAATTAAAAGTCAGTTACTCTATTGAATTTCACCATGGAGGATTCTCAAAAAGTTAAATCTTTTGTTTAGATAATTTATTCTAAATATAAGATATTAGTAGTGTTTATCTTAGTTATGTAATTTAAAAATAATTAAGTAATTAAAATCTAAATCTTAATTAAATCAAAAAACCCTATATTTAATCAAGAATGAGCAAATTAGTTTTAGTTGATGGTGCTAAAGGGCATACTGGTACGTTTCTAATAAAAGAGATATTAACCTCAAAACCAGATTGGAATATTATTGCGACTGATCTTTCTACTGAGAAAAGAAATGAAATAATGACTAAAGAAACAATATTTACTAATAGATTTAAGTACATGACTGAAGTTTTGGAAAATGAGAGAATTATCTTTCAACCTGCTGATTTGACTGATAAAGAATCTCTCAAAAATACATTTGTCAATAAAAAATTTGATATTATTTTTCATACTGCTAGTTTGTATGATTATTTTGCTCCTCTAAATCTTCTTAGAAAAATAAATGTAGAAGGATTAACTAATCTCCTCCAAGTGATTTCCGAAACACAAGATATAAAAAAATTAAAATTTATTCATTGGAGTACATGCGGAGTGTATGGAGAACCTAAATATCTTAGAGATCAAAAGGGATATCCCTTACCGTCTAATGAACAAGCACCTTATAATCCACCAAATAATTATAGTCTAAGTAAAACAGAACAAGAATTGGTATTAAAGGATCATATTGAAAATCATTTATTGAAAGCAGTAATTTTACGACCAGCACCAATTATGGGACCATATCAAATTTATGGTACATTTCATATTATCCAGTTAGTAAATAAGTCAGGTTTTGGTCCTGGAATACATATCTACCCTAAAAAGAAGCGATTAGCTATGCCCTTGATTCATGTGGAAGATTTAGTAAGATCAGCTATATTTTTATCAGAAAAAGATGACGCTTTAGGTGAAGCATATAATGTGGTGATTGATGTGTGTTTTCAAGAGGATTTTTTAGAATACCTTGCTGACCTTTTGAATGTTGGTTATTTCAATTTCCCCATTTGGTGGCCTTTCTATAAAATTTTTTCAAATTTCCTCTACTGGTTAAATAAGCGTAAGGAAAAAAAAGCTAAAAAATTAAATTCAAGACCCCCAGTTGACTTATCAATGGCTGAATATACAACACATCAATACTTATTCTCTAATAAAAAAATTAAAGATTTAGGATTTAAATTCAAATTTCCAGATTATAAAACCGCGACAAAAGATACAGTTGAATGGTATTTCAAAAATAAATGGTTGGAGTGTGAAGAATAACAATGGGATTTATAGAAGGATTACTTTTAAGTTTTATAGTTGGCTGGGTAAATTCTTATTTATATCGAAAATATTTACGCTCGCATAATAAAGATTGGATCGTCTTTCAGGCTCTAATTTTTCTCTTTATTTTATGGAATATCGATCTTTTGATTTATTTTGAAATTATTGATATGACCTGGCTTAATTTCCTTCCATGGGTTGATATTCCTTCAATGGGTAAAGGAACATATTACTTATGGAATTCCTTTTTAGTATTTGGCGTTGATTTTAAAATTATACATCAATCGGGAATGGAAATTATAAGCTTCTTTTTACTTGTGTCATATCTATTTTGGTATTACCTTGGCTCAAAATTGGGAAAAGTTTTTCACGGTTATAAAACTTATCAACAAGGCCATTACTTAATATACCGTCCTGTTAAAAAATTTATTAAAGACCGTGAAAAAAGAACAGAATCCACCAATTCTTAAAAATATTAGTAATAAATTTTAATTTAATTTTGAATTTCCTCAGGATTTATTTCCCTACCACTCATTGAGGATTTAAGTGCTGCGAGAGCAAATTTTGTAGTGTATTTCCCATCTTCCCCATTTAATATTGGGTCTCCTCCATTCTTTATAACTTCTATAAAATGTTTTGTAGAATTTATGAAGCTATATTTCCAATCTCTTTCCATATCTGAAAATGTTTCAATCCTTCCTTCTCGGAACACAGCGATAGGTGGGAAGACTTCAGATTCTGACATGACATTTCCTCCCGCTGTTGCTTGATTTATCCACATAACTCCTTTTGATCCATCTAAGGTAATAAAATCATCTTCTGCATAATACAGACTTGGTAAATACATATCTGGTAATGCATTGTATTCCATAGTACCATACTTAGGAACCACTGTATCGCCCTTTTCAGAGGTCTTATACTTCCACATCAAATAGGCGGGTGTATCCATAACTTTTCTATCAATCCAAGCAAATACTTTCTCTATTTTTTCTTCTATAAAATACAAAGCAAGCCAAAACTTATGATAACCATCATCAAATACACATGGAGATCCCACATCTAATCCCCCTCCACAACATTTTGGATCGAATCTCCACCGCCATGCACTATTCGGAACCTTCCATCCCCCTCCTCCAAAAGCTTCAAGGGTTTTAATATGAATTGAATTTACTTCCCCAATTATACCCTCTCCTATAAGTTGTTTTGCTTTCATAATAGGAGGATAGAAAGTAAAATTTTCAAAGACTTTTAACTTAATACCATTCTCTTTACAGACATTAATCATTTTGTCACAATCAGCAATGGTATTTGCCATCGGTTTTTGAACACTTATTCCTAAAATCTCTTTTTGAGCAGCATAAAGTGTTGTTTCGCAATGTAAATGGTGAGGTAATAATATTTCTAGTATATCGATTTGCTCATTATCGAGCATTACTTTATAATCTTTATACTTTCTAATGTCAGGGCCAAGGTTAAACGTCTCTATTTTCTCTTTAACTTGCTTTTGCCTTACATCACTAAGACATATAATTTCTGCTTGATCATTGCTTAAATATCCTAAAACATTGAGGTTGAAAATCACACCACAACCAATAAATCCGACTTTTAATTTATCCATTAGTTCCCAACAATTACCTTTCGAAAAAATTAATCTTATATATCTAATATAATTTAGATTAATCTGGAAAAGAAAAAAGAGTTTCTTAAAAATATATCATTCAAACAATTTAAAAAAGAAAAAAAAATATTATTATTTGGGGTGCTTTAGAAGTTATATCGATCTCAGTGAAGCTGGGCGTTAATTCTAAAGCTCTCCACCAATAATATCTAAATATTTAATTAATCCTAACTAACATCAATTTTTTTAGCTGGCTTCTTACCAAATGTCACTTTAAGGAGTCCATTAGCCATTTTAGAAACTATTGTATCTGTATCCGCATCAACTGGTAAAGGAATGTCCATGTTTACTTCAATAAATGTGAATCCTTTCCAGAAAAATGGACCAAATCCTTCATGGACTGTGCCCTCTTCCTTATTTTCTTCTAAATTTTCCCTTTCAGGAATTTTAGGTTTCTCTGCTTTAACATTAAGGTGTGTATTAATTAAAGAGACCTTAACCTCTTCTTTAGTACGACCTGCTAAAGGAACAGTAATCAAATAGCTTTCTCCAAGATCTTCAAGATTGTATGGTATATAGGTTCCCATAAAACCTCGCATAAAATGATGAGCCATTCTTCTCATTTTGTGCATCTGTTGAGGATTGAATGGAAAACACCACTCCGCTTCTTTTCGGCCATGGGATGGACCATGATGACCTTCTCTACCCATATTTTTTACCTCTCTTTATTATTTTTTTTATATATTCATCATGTTTTTATCATAATCGTCTTCATCGAGGATCTCAATTGGTTTCGCATTTTTTCTTTTTTCTTCAATATCTTTTAAGATAGATTTAGAAGCTTCGATCTGCTCATTCAATTCTTTAATTCGTCTTTGAAGCTTATCTCTTGTAATCTCCATTGATCTAATATGATGCTTAATTCGACTAATATTCTGTAAAGACAGATCACTTTCATCTATGTTTACCATCATTACAGATCGATGATGTGGAAAGCTACAAAACATAGTTTCAACATTGCTCTTAATTCTAGGGATATCATCAATCATTGTAAATATGAAATCCATGAGTGAATTGACGCTTGGTTGAATATTATTATCTAGTACATTTCTAAGCTCATCGATCCCCTTTTCTGTAATCTTATATTTTTTCTTTAATCGATGACCTTCAGTGGTTTCAAACACTTCAACAAAACCATTTTCCGTTAATTTGTTTAATAAGGGATAAATGGTTCCTGCTGATCCTCGCCATAAACCTATGAATTTTCTGTTAATTCTTTGAGTAATTTCATATCCTGTAATCTCCTCATTTTTTTCAATAATTTTAAGAACTAGAATTTCTAGACCAGATAATGTCTCTGTTTGATATCCTCTGAAACGTTTACCAAAAAACATATTTTTTTACCTAAAATTTTTTTATTCGGAATGCGATATATATCACAAATCGAACATTATTTATTATAAACAAACTCACATATTTAAATATATCGGAAATCGAACATACAAAAATAATAACGTTCAGAAGATTTAAATTTAATAGATAAGATATTAGGGCTAAAATTCTATACTATTCCTTAAGGTTATTTCCTATCGGTATTATATTCTTAGAATCAGTAAAGAACTATAGTTAAATCAATACAAAAATATTATTTAATCCTCTACTACTTTATTCAATATGCCAATTATTGGAATTAACAAGGGAAAATGCACCAACTGTAAACAGTGCCTAAAAGATTGTCCAACCAGAAATTTTAGCTTGGATGAAAACCAGAAACAAGTTTTTTTCGATAATATAAGGTGTATTTTGTGTGGCCATTGTATTGCAGTTTGTCCTGAAAACGCGATATTATATAGTGAGATGAAAGGTGAGGCATTAGAATATCAAGAAGGTCATGATCCTAGTGAATTAGTTTCATATGAATCAATGTCTTTATTGATACGCTCAAAGAGATCAATCCGGCAATATACAGAAGAAAAGGTATCTGAAGATAAAATTAAAAAGGTTATAAAATCAATGAGCTACGCCCCTACTGGAGCGAACATGCGCTTTCTGAAATGCCTTGTAGTTTCAGATAAGGATAAAATAAAAGAATTATCTGATTCAATTATTGATGCCTTAGAGTATGGAGAAGTTAGAGACCGTCTTATACAAAGAAGAGATAAAGGTATTGATCCAATATTCTACAAGGCTCCTGTCGTACTTATACTCTATTCGAAAAATCCGTGGGACACTAGAAATTCTACTATCGCAATGACTTATGGTATGCTTACAGCCCAAACATTAGGTTTAGGGAGTTGTTGGATAGGATATGCTCATGGAATTCTAGCTGAACATCCTCAATTATGTGTAAAACTTACGGGCATTCAAACACAACTTTTGGGAGTGATGACATTAGGATATCCTGCGGTAAAATATTATCGTGCTCCCCCTCGTCCTCTTATAGAATTTAGAGGCCTTACTGCTTAATATTAAAATGATTTATCCCTCTGACTTATAATCCTTTACAATAACACGAATATTTAGAAAAAACTGCGAATTTTAAAGAAATAAGCATATAACAAAATTATGCTATTACAATTATCACCATTTGAAATCTTTTATGGAAGTTTCACGTTTGTATCTGTAATTATATCTACAATATTAGGGCTCTTTATTGCTCTAAAGTATGTTAAACAAAGAAAAGTAGAACTATTGCTAGTTGGAATTACATGGATTTTGCTTGCGAGCCCTTATTGGTCTGATGCAATTCAATTCATTTTAGTCATGTTATTTGAAGTTGAATTGAGTACTCCTCTCTATTTCTTCTTAGCTAATACTTTCATTGCTCCAATTCACATAACATGGTCTATAGCTTTTACAAATTTCCTATTTAAAAAGCAACAAAAGAAATTACTTGCCTTTTTTATAACAGAAGCGACTCTTTTCGAAGTTGTGTTTTTGGTTCTATTTTTCCTTAATCCTGCTTCTATTGGAGACCAACAAAGCGCTTTTGTGGTGGAATGGGCCCTCTGGATACAAGTCTATCTATTATTTTCAATCATTTTATTCCTGGTAACTGGATTCCTATTTGCGAGGGCAAGTTTGAAGGTTAAAGAGCCTGAAATCAAATTAAAAGGCAAATTTTTAATCATTGCCTTTATATCTTTTACAATAGGGACGATCATTGATGTTGTTGGAGCAGAATCCCCTACTGAAATTACAATACTTCTTGCCAGGATATTTGTTATTGTTAGTTCAATTTGTTTCTATATCGGATTTACCTTACCTAATTTCATAAAAAAGATATTCATAAAATAAATTTACTTTAATGCGTTAGGAGTCTATTAAAAAAGCTCTTGTGCTCTTTCATAAAGTAAATTATTAATTGATGGAAGAAAGCCATATATGAGATCACCATCGTAAATAAGAGCGGAACCACGATTATACATAACCACAACTCCTATATCACCTTTTACACTTTCTTTTAAAAATATATTGGCACTGTATCCCGGAGTCGCTCCACCATGTCCTTGAAGACCATTTTTATAAAGAAACCATCCTAGACCAAAACCTTCTAAATCAAATCCATCTGTTGACCCATAAAGAGTGATATCTTGAGAATGCATTAAATCCAGGGTTCTAGGCTTTAACAAATAAGGTATATTATATTCTCCTTGATTCATATGAGCCATCATATATTTTACAATATCCCCTATTGTACTTCTTAAAGCACCCACTCCAGGGAGGTTGAGATCATAAAGAGGTAGTTCGAAATTTGTTCCATTGTTCCATTCGTAAGGTATAGCATTCCTACCGTCGAAATCTTGATAATAAAATCCTGTGCTTGTCATATCTAATGGTTCAAAGATGTTTTCTTGAAAATATTCAACTAACGTTTGATTTGCAATTTGTTCAACAAGATATCCTAAAAGCTGATAACCAGTATTAGAGTAAGAAAATTGAGAACCAGGTTGGTATTGCCAGTTGTAGGGATCATAATATGAACCGTTTGGGGTTAAACTACCATTCAGAAATTCTTCTAGCGACGGACGGTCATCCCAAATGGTAATGTTTCCTCCCAAATCTAAATTTTCATTAATCCATTCTATTGTTTGATTATTGAAATAATACTCCAAGGACCAAAAAAGATTTCTTGGTAATCCCGCTCTATGTGTTAAAAGGAAGCGGAAAGTTATTGAGGTGTTAGGATAATTTGGATTTCTCACCTCGAACGGCAGATAATCATTAATATCCTCATCCAAATTGAGTAAATTGTTATCTTTAAGTTGAAGAATTGCTGTTGCTGTAAAGGTTTTGGTTATTGAACCAATCATGTAAACAGTATCTAAATCGGGTTGCTCACCAAATCCTTTCGCCCAAATAAAATCATCCTTAATAAGAATTCCTGCTGCTAAGGAAGGAATTTCATATTGATCAATAAGCTCTTGAACTTCCAGATTAAAAGAATCATGAGGATTTGGCACTTTATTGGAAAATCTAATAATAATGAACCCAGTTCCAACACCTATAAAAAGAGTGGTTATGATTATTATCGCTAAATAAATTTTTTTAATTCTCATCGCTTACTTTCTCGAGCATCCTATATCATTTATAATTTACTCATAAATTTTTCAGTTATTTTAAAAATCAAAATAATGAAAAATTGATTCATATCTTAATCATAATATCCTCATATTATGTACATAATATGAGAGAATCATCTGGGACTAGATGAAAATGCGTGAAATGAAGCTTTCACGAACATTTGGGTGAGAGCTATAAATAATTTTTATTTTTGATTGAATCAAAATTAGACATAATATTTTTAAGCATTTGAAGTCCGGCTTGTATCATATCAGTATAATTATGTTCTATTCCAAATTTAATATAATGAAGACAAGTACATCCATACAAAAATTTCATTCTTTCTTCAAAATTTTGATCCTTAATTCCTTGATATGCTGTCAAAAGCTTTTTTAAAAAAAGATTACCTTCCCGAAAAAATATAAAATCCGCAGCAGGATCATAGATTCGAGATTCCTCAAAATCAATTATACCCGTCACCTCAAAGGTTGTAGGATCCACCAGTACATTACTTGTATCAAAATCTCCATGTACAATAGTAGGTGTAAAATCAAAATTTTTATTATCACCCAAAAACTCCATAAATAAATCCTGAACCCATTTTTTTTGGTTATAATTTAATAGTTGGAAGCTAAATTTACATATTTCTTTGTAGTATGTTTGCCAATCTTGACGATATTTATCACTATTGAAGTCTATGTCAATAATTTTATTATTTATTGCTTGTTGGACTAAATCTCTTGAGTGAAGTTGAGACAAAAAATTGCCTAATGTTTCAGCAATTCTAAATTTGCTATTATTAGAGATTTCATTAAAACATTTAGACAAAGAGATTCCATTGATTTTTTTATACCCCATAAAAGGATTATTTAGCTCACTGGAAATATATATAGGTTCTGGAATTATTACAGATACTTTTTCTCGGATAAAATTTACCATTTTAACTTCATTTTTAATAAGTTCGAATCCTTTAGGATTTCGAAAGAGCCTGTCAGGGAAACGAAAAATATATTTGTTCTTCACTTCAAAAACATTATAAGTTCCGTGATATATGAATTCAATTTGATTCTGAGTTATATCTGGAAAAAAAAGATCTAAAGAATCAATCACTCTAGCTAGAGATATATCTTGAGATCTATTTTCTTCAAATGCTTCCATGTTATAAATTAGAATATTCTACTAACAAATAAAAAATTTAAATATTTATTCAAAAGATCGTTTGAAAAGGCAAAATGATAAATAATTTTTAAAATAATACTGTTATATGCTTCTTATGGCTGTAAATCCTATTTTGCCATTTACATTTTGTCTTATTGCTCTTATAATTCTCATCATTTTGATAATTATTTATATTAAACGCAAAAAAATTTTTATTGTGATAATATTATTGTGCTTATCTGTGCTTCTCTCGTTAGGTATTTATATTTTTAGTAGATATTTCTGATTAGTGTTTCAGTAATTCCCTTTTTATTAAAGAATTATCTGTAACTTTTTTATATGTTAAATCCCCATAACAGATAAGAAGCATATTAAATAAGCAAGTTAAAGCATGAAAGGTACTAATGAACACATTATTAAAATTCTAAAAAAAACAGGTGCGTTAAAATTTGGGGATTTTACATTAGCTTCAGGCGAAAAATCAAATTATTATATTGATTTAAGAGTCATTCCAAATTTTCCTGATGAATTCAAAAAAATAATTGGGTATGTAATTGCCTATATAAAGACTAAATGTCTTAAATTTGATGGTGTAGTTGCTATACCTCTTGCAGGTATGCCCTTTGGTATTATGATTGCTCACCAATTTCATAAACCTTTTTACATTATGAGAAAAAAACCAAAAGATCACGGACTTAGACATTTGATTGAAGGAGAAATCAAACCTGGTCAAAAGATTCTCTTGGTAGATGATTTAATCTCAAGTGGGTTTAGTAAATCTTATGCTATAAATGCATTGAGAGAAGAAGGAGCTCATTTAGAGGATTTATTTGTTATTATTGACAGGACTTACAGTAATCTTTCTGATTTTGAAAAGGAATACAAGATTAAGGTCCATTATCTCATAACTGTAGATGATATCCTTTTTCAGATCTCTCATGATGTAAGATAATGATTTATAAAAATATATTTAAAATTCCTATTGTTTTAAATATCTTAATGGAAATAAAAAAGGAATTTAGCGATATCAAAGGAATCCTATCTGATATAGACGGAACACTGTATTTTAAAGGCTCTCCGATCCCGGGAGCTATAGAAACAGTGTCAATACTTCGTGAAATGGGATTGAAGATACTATTTTTTACAAACACAGATAGTAAATCGCCAAAAACAGTTCTAAAAGTTTTGAGAAATTATGGATTTAGTATTACAGAGGAAGAAGTTTTCACCCCTATTATAGCTTTAAAGGAATTTCTAACTAAATTTCCAAATAAAAAATTATTTTTTGTGACAACTGTAGAAGTAGAAGAGGAGTTTCAAAAATTTCCTAAAGTAACTGGTTCTGAGATACCCGATTTTGTAATTATAGGGGATTTTCATGATAACTGGGATGTGAACCGTTTGAATCAGGCATTTAAATATGTTTTTAATGGAGCTAATCTCTTAGGAACTCAAGGTAATCGATATTATCTTGATAAATTAGGTGAACCTGTTATAGATACCGGATCCTTTGTCGAAATGATTGCTAATGCTGCTAATGTTGAGTATAAAATCTTTGGAAAACCCTCTAAAGAATTTTTTCTTCAAGCGTTAAAAATGATAAATTTAGAATCAGAGGAGGTTCTTGTAATTGGAGATGATATTGAATCTGATATTCAGGGGGCAAAAAATGCAGCTATTAAAGGAGTTTTAGTAAAGACGGGAAAAGGACAGTATTACAATTCAAAAACGTCAAACATTAAACCATATAAGGTCATCGATTCTTTTAATATTTTAATTGAACTTCTTAAATAACGGAAGATGTAGTGATCATGAAGACGATCTTAATTTATCCTAAACTTGAGCTGGTAGAGACTCAAATCACCATTCCTCCATATTCTGTTTTATTTATAGCTGACTATCTTATTAATAAAAATGTGGATGTACAAGTCTTCGATCTACGATTTGATTTAGCTTCTCAAGTATTGGATGCCATTTCAGAAAATGAACCGGAGTACGTTGGGATATCTGTAATGACTGGTCCCCAAATTTTCCATGCATTAAATATCAGTAAAACAATTAAAGCAGAATTTAAAGATATTAAAATCGTATGGGGAGGCATCCATTCCACGATTCTCCCGGCCCAAACTCTTCAAAATAAATTAATTGATATGGTTATTCGTGGAGAGGGTGAGATACCTTTCTATGAATTAGTTAGTGGGAAAAACTTAAGTCAAATAAAGGGCCTTTCTATAAAAATGGAAAATTCGATTTCGCACAACCCCCAAGCTGAATTATTAGAAAGTTCTGAATTAAACAAGTTAAGCATTCCCTGGGAATTAATAAATCCACAAAGTTACATTAAAAATAAGAATTTTAATATGATAACGAGCCGTGGTTGCCCGTTTAAATGCACTTTTTGTTATAATGCACTATTTAATAACGTCTGGAGAGGATGGACGGTAGAAAAATGCATTTCTGAGCTTGATAAAGCATTAACTTTTGGTGCTAAAAAGATTAATTTCTATGATGATAATTTTTATGCGAATATAAAACGTGTAAAGAGCCTTTTTCATTACTTTAAAGAGAATGATGTTGAATGGAAAGCTGAACTCCGAGTAGATCGTCTGAACTATTCATTAGCCAAAGAAGCAAAAGAGCATGGGTGCAATCAAATGCTATTCGGAGCAGAATCAGGCTCTCAACGTATATTAAACATTCTAAATAAAAATATTTCAATAGAAGATATAATTAGGAGTGCAAGAATTACCAAAAAACTTGATATAACCGCTGATTACAGTTGGATGATCGGGATACCGGGAGAAACGAAAAAAGATATTAAAAGGACTATAGCGCTTGTTAAGAGAGTTAAGGAAATTAACCTTGATTGTGAATTTTCGATAAAAATTCTTTTTCCTTATCCTAAAACCTTAATTTATGATAAAGCTTTAGAATTGGGCTTTAAATCCCCTAATAATCTTGATGATTGGTCCAAAATTCGAAGAGAACGAGCACCTCTATATTTAAAGCATAGAAACCTCCTTGAAATGATTGCAATTACAAGTGCAATAGTGGGCAAGAAAGTTTTTGAGCAAGATCAAATTCCTTTCTTAAAATTGATAAGATTTCCAGCAAGCTTTAGATGGAGATTTAACTTTTTTAAGTTTGGGTTTGAAAATTTATTCTATAAAATTTTTAGAGATAATATTGTAAAAAGAATTAGTAAAAAAAATACCATGAAATATGATTCATTTTCTCATAAATTTATATCGAAAGAGAACAAATAGAATTTTAAGAGCTTAATTCGAATGTTATTTTAGAAAAGAAAAAAAAATTTGAATAATTAAATTTTTCATAAATAGGAATTATATTCTAGAATCACTTGTAGGAGGATCTCCTTCTCCTCTATTCTTTTCGAAAACTTGTGTTAATATACTAAAAAAATCTGCTTGTCGTTGTTTGAAGTGCTCTCCTGGTTCATCTTTATTTTTATTAAGTGTTAATTTCCACCTTTTTACTTTGGCTATGCCTTTTTTTAGAACTAAAGCACCATTTTTCCGTAATTTTACAGAAACTAAAAGTACACCAGGTTTTTTCTGGATGATCTCAGCTACATCATGCCATCTTACCCATTTACTCTTTCCCATTGAATAATATGAGGTACTTAATCCTGCTTTTATTCTCCAAGCAAATCCGTTCTCACATACTACCAAAAATCCAATATCTTTATTTAGTTTGCATTTTGATGTAATAACCGGCTCTCCAACATCATCCTTGCTCATAATTTTTTGGAACATATCAACTCGGTCAGAGGAGATTTCCCAACCTTCTAATACTGGCGTTTAAAATCACCTTTACTTATAAAATTTAATAATTTTTCTCTATAAATTGGATTAATAATATTATTATTAGAATCTTTTAAATAGTTTTTATTTTACTTTATGGGATTAAATAATCAAAATTGGGTTAATTAGTTAATAAAGTAAGTAAAATAGGTATTGCATAAAACTAAATAAAAAAAAAATTAAATAATTGGAAATTTTAATCCTAAGCTTTTTCCTCTTCTCGTTTTACATTCTTGAATCGCTCGTAGGAGGATCAGGTTCCCCTTTTTTCTGATTAAAAATATCTAACATGATCTGATTGAACAATGGCATTCGTTGTTTGAATACGTCTTTTGGTTCACCTTTATTGCGCCTTATTGTAAGTTTCCACCTTTTTACTTTTATAACACCTTTTTTATCTGTTACCAAAGCGCCATTCTTTCGAATTTTTAGTGATGCTAACACTTGACCTGGCTTTTTAGGCACTATATCCGCTACATCATGCCATCTTACCCATTTACTCTTTCCCATTTGTCCCATTTTCCACGCTGGCCCCATTGCTTGTCGAGCACCCCACACAATTTTCCAAGCAAATCCATTGTCGCTAACAATCAAAAATCCATTGTCTTTATCAAGAACACATTTAGTAGTGATAATAGGATCTCCTACATCATCTGAATTCATCATTTCTCCATACATTGTTACCCTATCGGGTGATACTTCCCAACCTTCTATTATTGGAATTTCAAATCACTTTATTCTTTTGTTATCTGGTATAATTAATTTAATCATTATCATATATAATTCTTTATTTTCTTTAAATAGAGAATAAGGACTACCAGTACTAATCATTTATTCTTAGTATTGAAAAAATAAATTGAATTCTTTTAATTATTCAAATCCAATTATTCAACATATAGAATGGTTAATTTAAAAGATATATAGTCCAATCTTTACTCTTCTGTGTTATAAAGATGGGAGTATGCTTTAACAATAACATTTATATATTCTAAATTGCGTATCATTCATAGCACATTAATTTAACCTAAAAATAGGATGTGTAATTCATGGCATTATCTAAAAAAGAATTCAGTGTTAAAGATCTTGTAATTGATGATGAATACGGGATAATAGACTCAAATGCTACTATTCAAGAAGCAGCCAAAAAGATGAAAGAAATAGGTGTCCCAGATCTAGTTGTTGTAGAAGGAGAAGAAGAAAAAGTACTTGGTGTTATCGCTGATTTTGATATTGTTCAAAATGTGGTGGCAGAAGGAAGTGATTCTAAATCTGAAAAAGTTGTTTCTGCGATGTATAAAATAACCCCTGTAAACTTAGATACATCTGTCAGCGATGCATTTACAAGGATGCGTAATTTAAATGTAAATGTAGTACCAGTTGTTGAAAATGAGAAATTAATAGGAGTTTGTACCATTCAAGATTGCTGGAGCTATATTCCAGACCGAATTGTGGATGAGATTGGACTAATTCCTGTTAGAAATACAAAAGTTGCAGAATTTTGGTTTGCTAGTGTATCTGTAATTATTGGGTTTACATTAGGTATACTTCTCCCACTAGCAGGTATTTTTGGATTTTTTGAAGCAAATCAAAGTGATATAACTAGTTTGCTTAATATCCCACCTGTTGTAGGAGATCCGCTAGTTTCGTTTAATCTATTTGATGCGAGGGGATCGGGGATTATAGTACCTTTCCTTGACTTATTTACTAAAAATGGTCCAATCTGGCTTGTAATAGTCATATTTAGTATTTTTTTATTAATATCTGGACTAATAGGGATGTTTTCAATAATCTATACAAGTTTTTCTGATACCAGAAATTTACAGACGAGTTGGATCTTGAGATCAATAGTACCTGGATTAGTTGTATTTTTTATGGTATTTGAGTGGATCTTATTCGGTATAGCTTTTGCTATTGAAACACCACAACCTACAATCCATATTGATGTAATAGGACTAACAATGTCAATTATTTCAATGGTTTTATTTCTGTTGGCTATAAACCGAGATTATATTTTCAGAGGGCAAGAATCTCTCGAGTCTAAAACAGAAGAGGTGTCTAAGTAAATATGCCTCGCGGGGGTGGATTTCGCGGTGGCGGCGGGTTTAGAGGCGGTGGTGGTGGATTCAGAGGCGGTGGTTTCGGAGGTGGAGGTTTTCGAGGTGGTGGTTATAGGGGAGGTGGCTATAGAGGAAGAAGTTATGGAGGTAGTGGTAGACCATTCGGACGAACAGGTTCCACACGAACATCATATAGATCTCCGAGAGGTCCTTATTCACATAGATATTATAGCCCCTATCGTAGATATTATAGACCTTGGTGGTGGTATCATCGTCCATGGTATTATAGATGGTGGTATTCTCCGTGGTGGGCAGGATATTGGTATAGACCATGGTATTATTCCCCAGTCTATGTTGGTGGAGGAGTCTTATTAGCAATAGTACTAGCTTTAATAATTTTACCATTAGCAGGTGTAGCATTTGCATTTCCTTTTAGCGATGCAGACACTAATGGTAATGTAAACTACCGCTCTACGGAAACACTATATTTCAATGAATTTTGGTACGAATATGAATATATTGAAGGGGGTAATGATATTACATTCTCTGTTCAATCATATCCCAGTGGAATTAATTTTGCCATTTACAATCAGGCTTTTGAATACTTACCTACGGATCATGTAGATATCCCCAACTCTGGAGTTATGAACCTGAGAAATAACCAATATAAGTACGTTTGGATGTTTTTAAGACCCACTTCTCGAATAGATTACGATTTTACTTCAAATAGCTCAGTCGATTTTTTCATTGCTGATGCAAATGATCTCTATTTATGGGATCAAGGAGGTTCACCATCGTTTTATGTAGAAGAGCAAAATACTGTAGGAGAAAATTACTTTTTTATCGTTCCACAAACCCAGGACTATTATGTGGTATGGTATAATGATAATCCAGCTGATGTAGAAGTAACTTTTAGTGTTGATATTAGAGCTGAAGACGTAGTTATTTTTACTGCTGCAGATTATTGGGTCCTTAATGATACTTTCATATCTGGTACATTTCCCGTACCCACTGGCCAATCGGGTAATTGGTATTTCTTTATCTACTTTGATCCAATGAATTCTCTTGAAGAATCTACGACAATTACTTTTGATGTCACTTATAATACAGGAAAGGGTTCTGTTGAAAGATGGGGAGACATTCGATGGATCTTAATAATTGTCATAGTGATAATCGTTATCATAATGATTGCAGCTATAGTTGCTAGGAGAGGTCAAAAAAAGCTCAAACTAAAGGAATCTGAAGAAGCTGCTCCTAAGGGAGAACCATCAAAGCCAGTCTCAGGAGAACAAGCAAAATGCTCGCGCTGTAATGCTCCGCTTAAACCCAATGCGAAATTCTGCATAAATTGTGGAGGAAAAGTAGAGGGAAGAGTAACTGGAACCCCTTCAGTAACTACTCCCGAAAAAGCAAAAACTTGTTCTCTCTGTGGGAGTAAACTATCGGGTACTGAAAAATTCTGTAAATGGTGTGGAACTAAGGTAGAAAGGTAAATTAATAATATTTAAACTAATTTTTTTTTCTTACTTATTAGTCACATAAAAATAGATTTAATTGTTGAATATATAAGAAGTTTAAAATATAGTTAAATTTATAACTAAGAAGATATCTCTGGGTTGCCTTCTTCTGATTCATCTGTCCCAGCATCAGTATTAAAGACAGAATAAACTCCCATTATCTCATTAAGATCTACTGTGACAATGGTATGCCCACTATGTCTTCGTTCAAACTTCTTAATTTCCATTTGGTTTACTGGATTATCTGGATGTATTACTATATACTCACGACAACGAATACAAGCACGTGCTCGAACCATCTATTAATCACCTAATAATCCAATAATATTATTGTAAATTACGAATATATTTCAAATTTTTGGTTTAAAATTTAAAATATTATTGAGAAACGAATAAAAAATGCTAATATAAACTTAAAAGTTTTTTGAAATGATAAGTTTTTCGTTTTAATTAGTAATTTAAAGGAATTCTAAATTAATTGTTGTTTTTAAATTTCCATTAAGTTCGGAATCGTAGAATCGTATAATTCTTTCATTTTTATTAGATTGAGTTTTATCTCATTTGATTTTAATCCAGTTATGTTAATTTCCGGCTTGGAACTCAAAACTCCAATCTTATTAACATTAACATTATGTTGTTTGGCAATACTTATTATTTTATCGTAATCTTTAGGATCAGTTTCTATAACAAATCTCCCTACTGATTCTGAGAAGAGGAATTCATCATCTCTTAGATTTTGGTCGTAAGAATTAGTTAAGTCTAATTCAGCTCCGATATTATTTTTAAAACACATCTCTGCAATTGTGATTATAATACCTCCCTTATTCACATCATGATTTGCTTTCACTAGTTTCTTTTCATACAGTTCGAATAGAAAATACCATGTGGATTTAATCTTACTCTCATCTATAGATGGTGGAATGCCCCCCTCTAGATTATATATAATAGAATGGTATTCAGATCCCCCTAATTCTGCTTTTGTTTTACCTATTAGAAAGATATCATTTCCCACATTCTTAAAAGGGAGTGTAATAATATTACTTTCACCTTCAATAAGCCCCACTATCATAATTTCTGGGGTTGCTTTTATCGTGGTTTTTTTTACCTCATCTTCATTATAAAATGATACATTCCCCCCTACAATCGGAATTCTAAGTTGTCTACAAAAATCATTCATACCTTCAACCGCTTTTGAAAAATACCAAAAGGATTCAGGAATTTCAGGGTTCCCGAAATTACAACAGTTCACCATTGCTAACGGTTTTGCTCCATTTGAAATTACATTTCCACATTCTTCGACCAAACCACCTTTTGCACCTTCATAAGGATTTAAGAAACAATGTTTTGAATTAACTCCTACACTCGCAGCAATGAACTTATCGGTGCCAATAATTCTAAGAACACCTGAATCTCCATCACCACACTTTACTACAGAACGAATACCTACTTCATGATCATATTGTCGATACACCCACTCTTTACTACAAATATTTTCTGATGCAATTAATTTATAGATAATCTTATCTAAACCTATTGATGGTGTTGGAGTTTCTTGAGATAATAAATCATCCAGGTAATCTGGTCTTTTTTCTTCTCTTTTAAATGTCGGAGATTCCGAAAGTGCTTTTGAAGGCATATTTACTACAAGATTATGATCATCAAATACCTTTAGAACTTTTGAATCATCTGTTTTACCGATTACAGCAAAAGTCATTTCATATTTCCTAAAAACGTCAAGAACTGCTTCTAAACCTTCTGGTTTAACAATAAAAGCCATTCTCTCTTGCGACTCAGAGAGCATTATTTCATAAGAAGTCATTCCTGGTTCACGTGTAAATACTTTTCTTAATTGGATCTCTGCTCCAGTATTTCCATCCCCCGTCAATTCACTTGTCGCACATGTTAATCCTCCCCCTCCCAGATCTTTTAATCCTCTTACAAAACCAGTTTTTACAGCTTCGATTGTCGATTCAATTATCATCTTTTTTGTGAATGGATCCCCGATTTGAACTGCAGGTCTGTCAGCTTCTGACATTTCTGTTAGAGTACGAGACGCAAAAGTTACCCCATGGATCCCATCTCTACCTGTAGATCCTCCCATCAAAACTATATAATCCCCCGGATTATATGCTCTACTGGGTGCATGTTTAAAATCTTTTATTGTTCCTAATCCTATACAAGCTACATTTACTAAACAGTTACTTTCAAAACTCTCATCAAATTCTACTTCACCACCTATAGTTGGGATTCCTGTGCAATTACCATAATCAGCAATACCTTTCACGACATATTTGAACAACCATTGTGAATGCGGATTGTTTTTTAATGTACCAAATCTCAATGGATCTAATAGAGCAATTGGTCGAACACCCATGCATAAAATGTCCCTTATTATCCCCCCAATTCCAGTAGCTGCTCCATGATAAGGTTCAATTGCGGATGGATGATTATGGGATTCGATTCGAAATGCTAAAGCATATCCATCTCCGATATCAATTACTCCAGCATCTTGACCCGGACCTGCTAAAACATATTCATAGTTTGCTTCTGCATCCTCAAATAGTTTCAATTTTGGGCGTGATGATTTATAAGAACAATGCTCTGACCACATAACATCAAAAGCACCTAATTCTGTAATGCTAGGCTCTCTACCCAACAAGTCTTTAACTTTTTCAAATTCTCCATTTGTCATTTCAACATTTACTTCTTCCCCGTTAAGATTAACTTTTGTCGTTAGGAACACCTCTGTTTAATGAATTCTACAATTGAATTAAAAAATAATTTTCCATCTTCAGTACCATTAGGACTTAAAATCCTTTCAGATGCTCGTTCTGGATGGGGCATTAATCCTAAACAGTTTCGTTCATCTCCCCCACATATCCCCGCAATATTATTTAGGGAACCATTTGGATTTGCATTTTCAGTTATATCTCCTTGTTCTGTCGAATATGTGAAAACAATTTGATTATTTTCTTTTAATTCTTTTAAATTATCTGTGTAATATCTCCCTTCACCATGAGCAATTGGAAAAGCAAGTACATCTCCTACTTTCATTTTGTTCGTAGCTACTGTATCATTTGCTTCCACTCTAAGGTTAACCCATTTGCATATAAATTTAAGAGATTCATTTCGTAATAATGCACCGGGAAGAAATTGAGCTTCAGTTAATATCTGAAAACCATTACATATTCCTATTACTGGTCTACCATCTTTGAACATAATTCTTGCTTCATCTATTGCGGGACTATGTGCCGCTATGATCCCCGCTCTTAAGTAATCTCCAAATGCAAACCCCCCAGGTAAAATGACACCATCATAGTGGGTTTCTTTAAAATGATTATGCCACACTAAATCTGCCTGAACATTAATTACATTATTTAGAACATGTATGGCATCCAAGTCACAATTTGCAGCTGGGAATTGGATTACTGCTATTTTAATATTCATGATTTGGATACTCTTAAAATGGTTAATTTTTGAGTTACTGGATTGAATATTCTTAACTCATTACACATATCTTCTACAATTTGTTTTGCATTTTCCTCATTGTCAGCAGATATATGAATACGGAGGTATTGACCACTACGGACATTTGAAACCATATTATAACCTTTCTTGGCTAGAAGATCTCTTTTTATTGTTGCTCCTACAGGATCCCTAGCCATTTCTTTATTAGTCATTATGATTTCGACTATAAAATTAGATGTTGTCATCTTTAAAAGGAAATAGCGTTGTATATATTTTTATTAATTCTTATTAATTTAAAAATAATTGTCATCGACAAAAACGACAAGAATATGGTTAGTTTCACTATTTTTTATGTTTGAAATAAAAACAATCTTATAGCCTAAAATATTAAAATTTACAATAAGATTAATATAGTATTTGTATTGTTGTTCTTATGAATAAGTTAGACTAATAATTACAGCTATCACTAGTGCTAAAAGACTAAATAAAAGACTAAATTTACTTCGTTTTGGTAATTCGGTTGTTTGCAAGCTTTCATATCGATTCTCTTTATAATTCTTAATATCTAGAATAATGAAAGCAAAACTTAAGATAAATAGAGCGACATCCAGAAATAAGAGAATTAAATTAAGCATGATACAATAAAATACTACTGTTTATTATTTAAAGTTTTCTTAATTTCTATAAGTAGTTAGCTTTCTTTAAATTTTCTAGTATTCTTTGATTTACATCCGCCACTTCCGCTTTAAATTCCATCCCGGTTATTTTTTCATAGCTTCGCATGTACCTTTCTGCTAGTTCTATTTTAATTTCATTCGCAATTGGAGGGATATCCTCATCAGGTTTGATATCGGGAAAAATTTCTGGATATGTGTCCATGAGCCATCCTCTAAATATCTCTTTGTCTAGAATTTCAGGTTCTTTACCCTGTTCAAAGAGCTCCATATAAGAATCCAAAATCCAAAATCTTGAAGAATCTTGCGTATGAATTTCGTCAATAACCATTAATTCACCATCCTTCAACCCAAATTCATATTTCGTATCAACCATTATAAGACCATTTTTTTTACAATAATCTTGTCCAAATATAAAAAGTTTGATTGCAGCTTCTTCCATTTCTTCATAAATGTCTTTCTCTATTATTTTATCATCTACAATCTTTTCTTTTGAAATGTAAATATCATGTCCCGAATCAGCTTTGGTTGAGGGTGTAATTAGGATGTCATCTAATTTTTGATTTTTCTGTAAACCCCTCGGTAACAATATTCCTGACGTAGATTTACCATTTAAATAATTACGCCATGCAGTTCCGGTGATATATGCCCTTACAATGACTTCAATAGGGAGTGTTTGACATTGATAAACAACTGATACACTCGGATCTGGCATTTCTATAAAATGGTTCTTTACTATATTTTTGGTTTTTTCAAACCAAAAGGAGGAGATTTGATTTAGCATCTGCCCCTTAAATGGAATTGTAGTGATAACACGATCAAAAGCCGATAATCGATCAGTTGCAATAATTATTCGTTTATCATCTTTAATATAGTTATCACGTACTTTCCCTCTATACAATTCTCCTAAGCCTTTGAAATTAGTTTCTCTAAGTGTGTATTCTAATTGCTGTTTAATTAATTCTTCAATATTTTGTGACACCATAATTTACTTATAGTTGAAAAATCAATATTTAATCTTATTATTAATAATCAAATAAGTAGAATCAATCTACACCGACAGAAATTCCGCATTTATTACATCTTTGAGCACCACGGAATAAAGGATTGTCACATTCTGGGCAGTGATATCTTTCTTCTTCTTCCTTAACCCATCTTTCTGTACCAACTTCTTTCCAACGCGGTATAGCCCTTAAAATTACTTTTTTTCCTACAGGAATTGGGAATTTTTCAATCATTTTACAAGGGAATTCATCACATTGATAACATCCTTCAAAACTTTTCTTCTGAGTACAATCTCTTATCGGACAAATTTGGCAATACCCAAATATATCATTAGATAAACAACCATTACAATGTATATCATCAGAAGTTTCTGAAAATGGTTTATATACATTGGCCAGGATTTCTTTAAATCTCTTATTATCATTTTTATGAGCTATTTGAATAGCGCATACGCCACAGTATAGTCCACATGGAGCTAAAAGTTCTTTATTAATAGTAATCTCTTCTTACCTCTTTTTATTTTTTATAATAATTACCGTTATTAAATTCTTCTATACTATATTTAATTTTATTCTTTATCATTTTTTTAATAAAAATTTGACTCAAATCCAGATTTAATGAATTAATAAGACTTATTAAATAAATAAAAACGTCAGCAATTTCATCAGAAATATCTGATAATAATTCTTTCTCATTCCAGATATCATCTTTTGTATAATCTCTAAAAAGTAACAACTGTGAAAGCTCTCCAGCCTCACAATGAATAGCTTGAACAAGGTTTTTTGGGGTATGATACCTAATCCAATCACGCTTATTGACAAAATTCTTTACTTCATCCTTAAAATATGAAACTGAAGTATTCTTGTCGTTCAAATCAAGAGGTTCATTCATGATATTCAAATCAAGTAGGGTTAAATGAATCTATGGTATATCTTCACTTAAGATTTTTAATAAATTCACATATTAATTCATTAACAATTTCCGCGCGCTGTGATGGCATAAAGTGTCCTGCCATATCTAATATTTTGAGAACAGAATTGGGTATCTTTTTATGTAATTCTTCAGACATCTGTTCAGGGGCAAAATTATCTAAACGTCCTCCAATAATTAGAGTTGGACAACTTATATGTGAAGGATCATATTCGTTTATTTCATTAATCATATTGAAGATTTGGTCCTCAATTTTCATGTATAACTGATCTTTGGTTAATTTGCATCCTCCTATAACATCAGATATCGCAGTTATTATATAAGGAATAGTTTTATCTAAAATTTCCTCAATAGAATTTGCTACAATATCTAGAAAATTCATACGAACAAAATAGGGGAGTAAATTATAGAAGATATTTCTGATAACATTGTCAATTATTATGTAACCTGAGTTCATTAAGATAAGAAATTTAATCTTCTCAGGGTGTTTCATTGTAA
>JBHLRJ010000057.1:0-23999 GCA_048882645.1 Candidatus Thorarchaeota archaeon | reverse complement strand
ACGCTCACTTTTTGGATGCTAGACCCATTGAAGAAAGAGGATATGAGAGAGAAACTGCAGCCAAATGGTATGGGGTTAATTATAAGCCTGTTAAACTTGAAAGAAAATTTAAGGGAGACCTTGAAATCTTAAAGGTTGGAAGTTACAAATTTCAAATTATCCATACTCCAGGGCATACTCCAGGTTCTATTTCAATTTTACTTGAAAATGAAGGCAAAAAAATATTATTTGGGCAAGATGTGCATGGTCCTATAATCCCAGGGGTAAGTAATTTTGAAGACTATCAGCAATCTCTCCGAAAGCTTCTTGGTTTAAATTGTGATATTTTATGTGAAGGGCATTTCGGAATTTTCCAACCTGCGAGCGAAGTTCAACGTTATATTAAGAGTTATATTGAATAAAAATACATTTTGTTCGATTGAACTTGAGTATTAAATTCTTAAATTTATTCCAAAAAATTCGCAAATATTAAATCTTTAAATACACAATTCAGTTTAATTACTATTTCACTATGTAAGATACACAATATATAAACTAGATCTTAATTAAGATTGGATTTGATAAATGCTTTATGGATTTAGAGGAACGAAAGAAGAAGCTTGCAGTTTATAACCAGATATTCGAAAACGAAAAAGTGTACTATAGCAAGAAAAAGGCTAACCAAAGAACAGAACTTGATTTAGAAAAAGAGCAATTTTTTAAGAATGCATATGTGAAATTGAAAAAGTTTATTGGGAAGGTGGAAGGGAAAGCATTTTTGGATGTAGGTTGTGGAAAAGGCTCTCTTTCCATATATTTAGCAAAAAAAGGGGGAAAAGTAATAGGTATTGACCTTTCAAGTAATTTTATAGAATTTTGTAAAGAAGAAGCAAAAAAATTAGATTTAAAAATTGATTTCAGGGAAATGAATGCGCAAATACCTGATTTTCCCGATGAATCATTTGATATAATAATTGGTTCGCGTGTTATACACCATCTGCCTGATATGCATCTTTTTTTTAGGGAGTGTAAACGATTGCTTAGAAAAAATGGTTTTATTACATTTATTGAACCATTGAGGAAAAATCCCATAGTAGAATTAAACAGGAAATATTTCGCCCCTAAGGAGCGTACCAAACATGAACATCCTCTACTTTTTTCAGACTTAATGTATGCGGAAGGAGTGTTTAGCAATATTGAACATGAGGAGTTTTTCCTTTTATCCCCACTTGCGATGTTTTTTAGAAGAATTATTAAAAATAATTCCTTTTTTAACCTATCATATAGATTACTTAACGTTGTGGATAAATATTTATGTAAGATTGAGAGATTAAAAAGATATTGTTGGCAAACCGTTTTTAAATGCATAAAATTATAATAAAGTATTTAAGATTCTGCAATTTCTGCTTTACCCGTTAGGTCTTCTATATCCAACCTTAATATCGTTGGTTTAATGTAAGCATCTTCATTTTTGAAGAATTTTTTTCTATAATAATCGGGATTTTCCTCCAGATGATTCAGTAATACATCAAATCCATGCTTTTTCTCATTCAAATCATCTATTATTGTCATTTTTCCCCTAAATATCACCGAACGATATGCTTGACCACATCCTTTTATATATCCATTGTCTTCAATAACTGTTCCACAGACACGTGAATTAGAATTTATAAAGTCAATTTTTTGACCTTCATTCGCGCAATGAAAATAGAGAGCATTCCTGGATTCGTCATATCCATAGCTTAGGGTAACTAGATATGCTTCATTTTCTCTACACATAGAAATTACAGCATACTTTCCACCCCGAAGTATTTGAATTTTGTCTTTATTTTCTGTTATTTCTTTTTCAATCCTTCTTAAATGATATTTTACCATAATGTTCCCCTCATAATTAATATTCAAATTGTCTATTCTTTAAGTTAAGTTAGCTTCAATTAGTTAATCATTAATTTTATCTTAACTCTATTATTAGAGTAATGCAAGATTATTTTAGAATATTCTAATTGCATAAAAAAATGAAGTTTCAAGACTGGCATGTGCATACTTCGCTATGTCGACATGCTGAAGGATCTGCTGAAGATTATGTGAAAAAAGGCATTGAAATCAAGTTAGATGTTATTGGAATCAGTGATCACTTTCCATATGAGTATCTTAGGAATAGTTCTATAGTGATAGAGGAAGTACCTTATCAAGAATACGCTATGACTTTAAAGGAAGTAGATTCATACCTAAACACAATTGAGGAACTTAAGAAAAAATACCAAAACCAGATTCAAATACGAACTGCATTTGAAATTGATTATTTTAAAAATCAAGAAGAGTTGTTAAATGTTCAGTTCAAAAGACGATTGAATGATTTAGACTATGTTTTAGGGTCTGTCCATATATTGAATGGAAGATCTGGATTATTCGCTTTTGATGATAGGAGATTTCTGGAGATGTATAAGGAATATGAAAGTATTGATATCATCTATATAGAATATTTTCATAAATTGCAGAATATGATAAATTCAAATGAGTTTAAATTCGATATCTTAAGCCATTTTGATTTACCGAAAAAATATAATAAAAGACCTATTAACAAGAAATTGGTGATGAACGAAGCAATTAAGACTCTTGAATTAATAAAGAAGAGGGATTTAACAATTGAAATTAATACTGGAGGTATGAGAAAGGAAGTAAAAGAGCAATACCCAAGTTTTGAAATTGTAGAGCATATTTTTGAATTAGATATCCCAATTCTCTTAGGATCGGATGCTCATAAACCTGATGATCTTGCTCATAATTTTAAAATGATTATTAATAGATTAAAGCAAATAGGTTTTAATCAATTAGCACATTTCAATAAAAGAAAAAGAACGTTTATAGAAATTTAGTATTGTGATTAAAAATGCAAAAAAGTAAAAGTGATATCTGTGAGATTTGTCATAAGAATCTGATTTACGCAACGAAACCAGAGGATTATAAAGAGCTCCATTGCGAATTTTGTAAGAAGATTTTTAACACTAACATATACTGTGAAACAGGGCATTATATTTGCGATAATTGCCATTCTAAAGGTCCGATTGAAATTATCGAAAGAATTTGTAAGGAAACTAATATCAAAGATCCATTTGAATTAGCAGATCTAATAATGAAGCATCCGAATTTCAAGGTATACGGCCCTGAGCATCATGTTTTAACACCTGCAGTTATTTTAACCTCCCTTAAGAATAATAAAGTGAAAAAACTTAATGGTGATGAGATAACTCTCTTTGATATTAAAGAGGCAATAAGAAGAGCCTCGAAGATTCCAGGAGGCTGGTGTGGATTTTATGGATCGTGTGGTGCAGGAATGGGATCCGGAATAGTTATAAGTATTTTCACGGGAGCAACACCTTCCACTAATATTGAGAGAACCCTTGCAAATAAGATGACTTCAAGATCTTTAGCTAAAATTGCTGATAATCTAGAACATTGCTGCAAAAGATCAGTTAAAATATCGATATGTGAAACTTTTGACTTCTTAAAACAGGAGTTTAACATTAGCTTAGATTTTAAACATAAATCATGTGCTTTTTCAGATATTAACAATAAGTGTGAAAAAATGAGATGTTCTTTTTTTAAACAAGAGATCCAGAATAACAGTTAAATCTTTCTACTTTGTAGCCATCCTCTTTGGGCTATATCGTTTAAGAGTTTGATATGCTTAGCATCCTTTGTATGTAAAACCATATTTCTATCCTCCGTTATACCTACGACTCCAAATAATAATTCTTCTCCGTCTCTAACTAATATATATCTGTCTAGTTCTTCATAATTTCTAATAGATATATTATCTAAGCTCTGAAATTCATCAAGCAATTCTGAATGATTAGTATTACCAGGATTAACATAACAAGCAATTCTCATATTAACTGAAGATTTAGCTTCATATAAATAGAGATCTTGTAAATCTTCAATGGTGGGCACGACAATCGTGACTGAACTCATAGCATTTGTTAATATTTCTCTCATTTTCATTAAAATTTTTGGTTTAGCGATTTCTACATTCGTGTAATCAATTATCTTTGCTGTATTTGAATTTGTCTGTTCTCTGAGTTTTTCATTTTCTAGCTCTAAACTCTCTAATTCTTCATCATATTTAGCTAATTCTTCATTAAGTATCTCTAACTCTTTTTCAAGCTGTGAGATTTTCTCGATTTTTTCATTTAAAGTGTTCTTGTCTACAGAAGCCGCATTTAGTTTCCTTATTTCATCGTTTTTGAGTTCAATTGTTGTTTCTAATGTCTGCGCTTTATCATCTTTAAGCTTTAGTGAATTCTCCAATGTTTTTATTTGTTCATCCTTCCATTTTATTGAATCCTCAAGCATTCTAACTTGTTCATCCTTTAGGCGAAGGAGGTTGTCTTTTGTTTCTAGTTGTTTTTTTAATTCGTGCTCCATATCAAAATCACAATAATTTTTATTTATATTTTTTTCTAAAGGTATAAAGTTTAAAATTTTATGATTTCTAAATCGTTTTTCTTATTTCTTGTGATAAAACACTCTCTTCCTTTAAAATTTTCTGGCAAATCTATTTTTTCATCAATAATACACCAATTTAGTTTATTTGAATTTCTTATACAAACATTGTTATATAAGAGAGCATTCGATAATACGCAAGAATTTCCGATTTCACATTTTTTACCAATAATCACATTAGGTCCTAATGTAACATTATCTCCTATTATTGTACTCGAATGTATTTTAACTGGTTCAATACATTTAGGAGTATTACCCTTAAATTTATCAACCTTTAGACCATACAGGAACCGGCTATTCATTTTAATAATGTCCTTTAAATTGGTTAAGTGATATTTCCCGATAGTTTGGATGGTTATCAATGAGTCAATAATCTTGATTCCACGGATGTTGTGCCCAACGGAAATTGCATTTTTTATTACATCTTGAAATTCCTTTTCCCCTCTTTCAGAATAATTAACTGATTTTAGAAATTTCATCATTTTTGTATTAATTAAATAAAGGGGTAAAGAATAGTATTCACTAAAAATTTGTTCGATTTTTGGTTTTTCAATAACATCACCTATCAAGAGTCCATAATTAATGTCAATATCTTTAGTCAAATCGGAATCTTCTGAAATTTTCACGTTTCCATGACCTTCAGCGATTCTTTTGTCTTTTGATCTCATTAAACTTAAAATCATGTCTGATTTAGAATTTTGATAAAGTTCATACATTTTTAAGATATCGGATTTTGAAAATATGATATCTGCAGCTGTTATGAACAAAGTGGAAATCTTTTCTTTTTCTAAGATGTTTGTCATTTTCCTAAAAGCTATTTCAATAGCATCAGCCATTCCTATTGGTTCTTTTTGTTTTATAACCTTGATTTGCACCTTATTATTCTTCTTTATTTCGTTTTTAATAAGGGCTTTTTTATATCCAACTATCACACAAAACTTCTTGAATCCCGCTTCTTCAAAATTTGAGATGATTCTGGAAATTAAAGTCTGACCGTTAATATCAATCAGTGGTTTTGGGATCCTATTTGAAAGAGGCTTTAATCTTGCTCCAAATCCAGCTGCTAAAATAATAACATATGAATTTAATTTTGATATCATATTCATTTAAAATATTGATTCCTAATTATTAGAATCATCTTTTTATTTTCAGATGTGTAATATTCAATTATGGAAGACCATGATAAAATTATTGAAGAATTAGAATCGGATGTCGCTAATATAATAGAGAAAGAGCTCGAGTCGACTCCAGTAATACTGGGTATTAATGTCGGAACACCAGAAGGCACTAAAATTGCCAATAATTTTAAAAAATCGGTTAAAATGACGATGGGTGAAATTACAGCAGCTAACAGTAGTCTTGTATTCCTCTCATCTAAAATGTTAAGAGATTCTCTAAACCAAGAAGTTGCGTACAATTTAATTACAGGAAAAGATAGAATTGTGCTTTCAATTTTAACTGAAAACATTACTATGATATCTTATTTAAATCGAGAGTTAGCTGAGCTTGAAGGATTAGATTCGTACATTGGTAGATTACAAAAATTAGCTCTACAAATTTCAGCCATAATAGAAACCTCAGATATCCTTAAAGAAGAAATATTTAAAGGGTTAAAAAGAGCAATACCTAACACACTTGTACTTGCAATCATAACAAAAGATGGATTACCGATAAAAATTCAATCAACAATGCCTGAACCCATTCTTTCAGCAATGATTGCTGCTTTGTATAACTTAGCAGGTGTTTTATTAGAAGGCGGTATGGAATATTCAATAATAGGAGGAGAAAACGGTTCTGTTATAATTCACGATTTAGATGAGAATAGGATTCTTGCAGTAGCAGTTCCAGAGGCGGATGGAAGAAAATTAGGATCTTATATCGCAAAAATTAAAGCTATACTTCAAAGGTAAACGTAAATTTTATTATTCAATTATCTCATTAACTTTATCTACTACTTTTTTTGCTCCATTATAAGACTCAGATAATGTTTTTCCTTTATATAAAACTGTACATAAAGGTTCTCCTTTTGAAATATTATTAGTAGGCTCACTTTTATCATGGATAAATTCGAGTTGATTAATTTTAGCAATTAGGCTTTTATCAATTACCTTAGGAGCAAAAATGATAATTTTTGTTGATACTCCACTATATTTTTTCTTTTTAATTAGTTTTTTAACATAATTCCATCCAGAAGCATTAAAACTTTTTATGTGCAAATCTAAAAGATTTAATTCCAAACTTGTTTCTGATACTCTTATTGAACCAGGAATTCTCGGATTAATTTCCATTAAAAAAGGATAATGATCTTTCAAAACATAATCAATACCATTAATTCCTTTTAATCCTAAGTTATTAGCTATTAATGTTGAAATCTTTATTATTAATTCTTCATCTTTTCTTGATAAACCAGCAGGTACGACATTTCCACTGTACATAAATTCTTGAGGCGCGTGTGAATTTTGATTTCCTAAAATTTGACGATTTATTGAAATAATTTCACAATTTTTACCGTTTGAAATTATGGTACAACTAATTGGGATACCTTCTAGATACTCTTGAATCACCCATTCTGATGGATTATGCAGTTTAGCTTCAAAATTTTTAATTATAAATAAATAATCTTCAATTGTTTTGATTTTAAAAACATTTATTCCCCCTGCACTTCTTTTCTTTTTTAAAATGATTGGAAAATGGAGACTATCCATATCAGATTTTATAGTCTCATATGAATGAGTAATTGGAATATTAAATCCATAAGATTTTAATATATTATAAATATACTCAATATCACGAGCTTTTAGTATTGTTTCAATGTCATTATTTAATTCCTTAATTTTGAAATTTCTTTCTTTGATTTCATTTGATATACGTTCTCGATCATTATAAGCATCATCTAATCCACTTCCAATTATTAAATAATTTATCTTGGGATATTCACTCATCATCTGTATTGTGAAATCTGCAAGTAATTTGCTATATTTATCTTTAATTGAATTGTAATTAGCGTTTAATTCTTTAATTAAAATTTTGCTATCAATAACACTTGGGTTAAGGTCTAAGTCACCGAAAAAATCGACTGCATACACATCATAGCCAGATTTCTTTAATGAATACGCTAACGGTCTAGTATTAAAACCTACGACTAATACGGATTTGTTATCAAATTCCATTAATAAAAAATTATGTTCTTAAATTTATAATGTTTTTATAGATTAAGATGAATTTATCAGTTGGAACTGCTGTTTTTTATTTTAGGCCTTTTCATGAAGCTCTGGAAATTATTTTCAAGGCAGGTTTTGATTCTATTGAATTTGACTTGTATTGGCAAGGTGGTAGATTTGAAATGGCTCAACATCTAAAACAATTCTCACATACTAAAGCAATAAAGTTGGCAAATGATTTCGGTTTAGAAATAGTGAGTATTCATGAAGGGGGTGGCTTAGTTAGTAATAGTGAATACATTAATCCAGATTTAAATAGATTTTTAGAAGAGTTAAATGTTCCACCCAAATGCATTGTTTTTCATACTCCATCAATAGAGGGAAAGCCCGACTATAATTGGTGGAAGATTTTTAAAGATAATTATATTAATACTCTTAGAGAATATCAGAAAAAGTGCAATTTAATAACAATTGAAAATATGCCAAACATTGAAGGTTATTTTTTTCCAGTTAACACACCAGACGATTTAAAATGGTTCACCGAAGCTAGCAACTTTGGCATTACACTTGATACAACACACTTTGCGGAAAATGGCGTTAATCCTAGTATCGCAGCAATTATTCTGAAAAATCAGATAAGAACTATACATCTCAGTGATTTTACCGAAAAAAGGCGTCACGTTTTTATAGGAGATGGAGATATTAATTGGGAAGAGTTTTTCACAGAATTAAAGCATATTAAACTACACACTTTAACATTAGAATGCTCCATGACAAAATCAGATTTATCAGACATAAAAATGGATAAAAAACAACTTATTTCAAGGCTAAAATTAGCAAAGAAACGTTTAGAGAATTTTCTTAAGCTCTAAAATTAATGATTGAGGCTTGTAACGGTCAAATCTGTATATTTCTGCATTTGCATATTTCTTGAAGTTTTTCTTGATTTTTTCAGCTGAGTAGGTGTGAACTCCAAGAGCTTGTGTTGCATAAGATTTCTTCGGTTCTAATACCACCATATGGATCTTTTGCTTAGACAACTTTTTTGTTAACTCTTTCAATTCACTTGTTATTAAAGTATAATCTGTTTCAATTTGAGCTATTAAATCTGGGTGTTTTACTGAAATATTAGCTCCGCAGTCGCTAAAGATAAAGACAACGGGAATTATGTTTCTGTCTTTTAGTTGCTCAATCTTTATTAAATCCATGCATTTTTTTAAAGCTGCTGCCATTGGGGTATATGATTTCCCTTCTATGTTCTTAAGTTTTTTAATTGCTACTTTAAAATTTACTGTTGGTTTCTGGAGAACTACAGCTTCTTTACCTCTAAATACAATTAATGAGATCTTATCTCTTTTTCGATACCCCTCGCGGTGTAAGGATAAAATTACGTCTGTCATTTGCTTAATTACATAAAACATTGATGCTGAGCTGTCAAGTACGAAAAATAGAGCTAAAGGAGCCCGATATTCGTAAATTTTATCCATTAAGTCATATTTATCAAAGTGAATTGGAAAATCTATATTTGTCTCATTATACGCCATATTCTTTAAATAATTTCTGATAGTGGCATCTAAAGCTATACTCTTAGGTAAATCGTTTATAGGAGACCTATATGATACATATCGACCTTTTTGAGAAGAAGATATTTTAATTCTTCTGCCAATTCCTCTTCCCCCATAATCAGAAATTTTCCTGTCTTTTCTAATATTATCCAAGATTGAAGTCATCTTCTTTTCCATCTGGTAAATAAACGACATTGATTCATTTTGAGCTTCAAAAAATCGGAGATCTTGCTCTTCTGGAATATCTTTTACTTTCCATCCTCCGGCAGGTTTGGGATTCCTCTTTCTAATATCCGGATATTTTGGAGGAGGCAATTTCTGTTCTTGAGATTCTGGAAGGTCAACCTTGTCTGGATCAACAGATTGACGTGAAAATTGTTTATGAGGAGTATCATCTTGCTTTAATGGTCCTTCAGTTTCTTTATTTGGAAGAAGCACTTTTGTGTTCTCATACGCTTCCTTAATTTTCCCATATACTTCAGCGATTTTCGCTTTAATTTCAATGGGTGTCATTTCATAATGAAGCGACTGAATTCTATGCTCAAAAACTAAATTCATTGCAATGTTTAAATCCTCCTCATTTATGCTTTTCCTGCTATTCAAAGCAGCATGAGCCCTCACACACCTAATGTAGGTAATATCTGCTCTTTGAGAGAAGATTTCTAATTCACTTACGATCCTAGATACAAATTCATAGACCGAACTGGGAATTTCCACCTCTTTTAGTATTTTGCGTGCATTTAAAATTTGCTGACGCAATGTTTTTTGCTGATCTTTAAATTTTGATATAAATTCCTTGGGAGTATCATCAAAACTTATAACTCGCTTTGTTATTTCTGCCCGTAGCTCAGTATCTTGGGGTGCTTTGATTCTAACTTCTAAACCTAGACGATCTGCTATTTGAGGTCTCAAATCTCCTTCTTCAGGATTCATACTACCGACCAGAACGAATCTCGAAGGATGAGAGACGGAAATACCCTCTCTTTCTATAATATTAACACCTGATGCTGCAGAATCTAATAAGACATCAACTATATGGTCTTGAAGTAGGTTAATTTCATCGACGTACAATATACCACGGTTAGCTTTTGCTAATAATCCAGGATGTAAAGCTCTAATTCCTTCTGTCAGTACTTTATCAATGGATAACGAACCACATACCATATCTTCTGTAACACCAAGAGGTAAATTCACTAACCGCATATCCCTGAATTCTGTTTCAACTTTCTTTTTCTCTCTCTTCTCTATGCATTCTTCACATAAATCATCAATGTCAGAATTAGGATCGCAAGAAAACTCACAACCTTTAATAACTTCAATCTGTGGCATTAATTCAACAAGACTTCTCACAGCAGTACTTTTTCCAGTACCTTGATGACCGGTTAATAAAACTCCACCTATCTGTGGGTCGATGACATTAAGAATCAAAGCCATTTTCATTTTATCTTGTCCAAGAATTGCAGTGAACGGGAAATTTAGTTTTTTCATAATTATCGAATGTTTGTTTAACTTTTACATTAAACCAATTTTAAATTGTAATGTTCTTATTCAAAAAAACGCTTAATCAAATAAAAGTTTATCAAAATTGAAAATATGATGAAAAATATTATTTTATGGCAAATTATCTAAAATTTCTTAGATAAAACTTTTAATTTCTTGTCTATACCAGATGCGACTTCATCCCACTTCGATAATATCTGCTCAACCTTAGGAATAATTATTTCCCTTTCCTTATATTCTAAATAATCCATAAATTGTCTAACAAATTCTAATCTCTTGTTTGTATTTTCTATGTATTTTAGAATTTCTTTAGTTTGATTATTCAGAACTTCTGGAATATGGTCAATTTCCCCTCGTCTAGTTAATGTTGTTAGATATTCTTCCGTTCCTATTAATAATGAATTCAATTGTCCTATTCGATCATCAATTATTTGCCCATAAGATTCGGGGATATTATCCTTTGGAAATAAATTAGTAACATCACCAATGAATTTTTGTGATAATGCTATTAATTGGGACATACTTTCATATCCCTCAATTCTATAATCTACTGTGTGATAAGAAGCCTCAATCCCGCTATCTACATTGTTTAATCTGAATATTTTAAAACCTGGATCATTTTCCAACTGGATATCTGGATCACCTTTTTTACTTGCGATTTCAATTTGACGCTTTAATCTTTCAGGATTAAATACAAGAGAAATTGCTAAAGGATTATTTTGTTGGTAAGAGAGTGTAGTGCGGATGTCTATATGGCTCATCATAACTTTAAAGCCAGGATGACTGTGCCACCAACCAACAGTAAATTCTCCGTGTGAAAATGCCTTATCATCAATGATACTAAGTGCAACATAATCTTCATCGCTCCATTTATATTGATCGATGACTGCGTCTCTATCTAGTTCTTGATGCATAATTGGGTATGTTGCGGTGATAATTACATCATCACCTTCATTTTTACCAATAAAAATTCCACTTACTTCAAGCCAATCATCCCGGGGTACACGATTATTAGCAAATCTTACTGAAGCAGCCACTATTGTTAAATAAACCTTCTTTGGAATTATAATCGTCATAATTTAAAATAAGAAACTTCTTTGATACTAATCTTAAATCAAAGTAAAATTTTTAAAAACTAAATACAAATTCTTCTATTTATGTCTTTTTTAATGAAAAAAATGACCTTATCTTAGAATAAAAAGAAAATAGATTCTATATAAAGATTAATTAGGATAAAAAATAACATTTAATAAATAATAATTTAAATTCGAGAGTTATCATATTAATAATATTAAGTTTACAACATAGATAATTTAAAAGTGATTAAATTTGACAGAAAGAGGATTTGAGCCCCTTACGAGTCAGCTAGGCATACCTGGATCAAGCTATCGGCTTCAATTAGGATTGATTAATGGAAAATGGGCATCCCGCTTATTAAAAGGTAATGATGTCATTGATTCCTATGTGTATAAAGATGAAGACGTTCAAGGTGGTTTTCCAAATCAAAATTTAATAGTAGGTTGGGTTATACGTACAGTAGCAATTCCCAATATCAATCCTCACCAAATAATGAAAACAACACAGGCATTGGTTAAACAAGCGCTCCAAAAGAAGGAGGAACGGAAAGTTGTACCCACTGTTTCTGAAGGAAAAGATGTTGAGTTAGAAAAGGTGCCGGTGGGGGAACTAAAAAGACCTCAAGTTCAAGGTTGGGTTAAATCAGAAGAGATGAAAACTCAAGCAGAACTTGAAGAAAAGAAGAGACAAGCTTTTAAAGAATCCATAATGACCAGGAAGGAAGAAGAAAAGATCACTTCAGAAGTTAAAACAATAAAAACTACAAGACAATTACCATCTATTCCAAAACAAGGAGATCCAGGAGGGACACCTACAATCTCGGAAGGTGTCTCAAATTTTTGCCCTCATTGTGGAAAGGATTTAAATTGGAGATTCTGTCCTTATTGTGGTAAACCTTTACCCCACTAGGCTTTTTAAAATCTAATTATTTTTCTATAAAGCTAGCTCTATCTATTTTGCAGAAAATTTAAAAAATAAAAAATAATCCTATTTAAATTCAATACTTTTTATTCAAATATTTAAAACCATATAACCTATATATATATCATAAATCTGAAAAAACTAGTGAATTGAAGATGGGGAAAAATCTGGATCAAAGTATCGTAACAATTAAACCACTTGCTTACTACAAGATGCTACTTCATGTGTTAAGGTTTGGTTCAAAATATTTAGATCATTCCAATTTGTCAGAAGTTATGGGTGTTTTAATTGGTCACTTAGAGGGAGAGGGAGATGTTAAAGATGTTATTGTTGAAGATGTAGTACCTGTTTCACATGGGGGAACGATTGAAGTCAAATTCTCAGTTGAGCAACTCGGAGCATTTGGAGAAATTGATGGTAAAATTTTTGAACATTATGGGGATGCAGGATGGTTTTCTGTAGGCTGGTACCATTCTCATCCTGGACTAGGTATTTTCTTTAGTGAAACGGATAAATTCAATCAGATTTTTTGGCAAAAAAATCCTTATGGAATTGGAATTGTGTTCGACCACACTTATCTCGAAAAACCAGGGGATTTAGGTTTTAGAATTTTTAGATTAAATGAAACCAATTTAGATGATCCATCTGTAGCAATGAAATCGGATTACCATGAAGTAAAAGCCAAAGTTGAAGCTCCTAATAGTGGTGAATATTATTTGAAGATAATGGGATTAATCAATAAAGTTCATACCCGGTCTCCGCATATTCTCGAATTAAATGAAACAATTGATCTATTTTGTGATGTCTTTATTCCTGAGGAAGAACAAATACTTGCTAAATTACCAGAGATAAATTTTGAAAAAATAATTAACGCCATGAAAAGTGGAATGGAAACATTCTTAGAAATATCTATTAAACCCTTACTTTACCTGTTAAACTCTTGGAGCCAAGAAACAGTAAATAAAATTTCAACCAATAATTTCCAAATGAGAAATGATTTGAAAGATTTAAGAGACAGACTAAGCAGTGAATTAATACATTTACAACAATCTTTCAATTATGATCTGCAGAACGATCTAAGAGATCTGGATTTCTTTGTTGATGATAAACTTGAAGAGTTAGATATTGAGAAAGAAAAAATAAAAGAATTAACTAATAAGAGTGTGGAAGCTTATCATACTCACATAGATAATTTATTTGAAAAAAGAGCACAAGAAATATTCTCCAATCTTTTAAATAAAATAGAAAATACTGCGCATAATTTGTCAAACTTTGAACAGAATTTCTCAGATTCTATTAAAAACCTTGAGCTAGGAATGTCTCGTTTAAATGCATTAGCCGCGAGTTACAAATCAGTAGATAAATTAATGGAAAGTGAAATAAATTCAGCTCAGGAGGGTACGTCATCAATTTTTGTTAATAAAGTTAATAAAGTAAAGGGCAATCTCAGTAATTTAGGTAAGGATACGAAGGGGTATTTATCAGATTTAAAAGCAGCAATTATATTACTAGAGAGTTCAAAAGACCCTATTGAGAGTAAGTTAAAGACATTACAATCAGAAAATAAGGAGCTCCAAAAATCAATTAAAGATCTTAAATCTGAAAAACAAGATCTACAGAATAGAATTAAGAAACTAGAAAAGGAGGTGGGTAAGTAAAGATGACTAAAATGAAAAAAATCATTATTAAACAAGATGCTTTTATACGGATGATTACACATGTATTAAGATTTGGTAATGAAGCTTTAGAAGAGAGTGTTGAGGTTATGGGAGTTTGTATTGGAAAAAAAGATCAATCTGATAATGAGATTATATTACTTAATGTTGTACCAATCCAACATGGTATGCAAGTTTCAACAGGTTTTACTAAAGAGGATATTGAATTCTTTGCTCAACTAGATAAGAGCTATCAAGAAAAAGATATGAAGATCATAGGATGGTACATATCTCGTCCAGGATGGGGTCTTGATTTTACAGAGATTACCATGCAAAACCATCGCTTTTTCCAGACCGAAAAAAATCCTCATGGATTTCTTATTATCTTTGATCATACTCTAATGGAAGATGAGAAGGATTTCGGCTTAAAGATTTACATCTTAAAAGACCATAAAAAATCAAATGACTATCAAGAGATTCCATATGAAATTGAGATACCAGCATCACTTAGTTATTTTAAATGGGTTCAAAAGTTTGTTGAAGATTCACAAAGAGAAACAGCAATTATGATCCAAGAATTAAAAGAAGCACCTTTAAATGAGCTTCAGGAAATCCCGCTCTCAGAGGAAGATATAATTGAGAAAAATATTAGGGATTATTCAGCTCAAGTTAATCAGACAATCAAAGGATTTCGTGATGGAATGTCTCAAATAAATAATATAATAAGCGAAACATATGAATCTCAGTTAAATACTTGGATTGGCGATATAACAGAGGGGACGCTAAAAGGGATGGAATATATACGTGGTTCACTAAATCAGTTGAAAAATACTGTCTATGACGGACTTAACGATGTAAAAAACTTTTTCAATAGCACATTGACAGAAATATCAGGTCTTTTTAAAAAGGATATTACAGAATATATTAATAAACGCATCGAGGGTCAAAAAGAACTAAAAGATGAGATTACCGCAATTATAGATAAAATGAT
The DNA here is from genome assembly GCA_048882645.1 of Candidatus Thorarchaeota archaeon. Taxonomy (GTDB): domain Archaea; phylum Asgardarchaeota; class Lokiarchaeia; order Sigyniarchaeales; family SOKP01; genus Loki-b32. Next base: position 8,647 of record JBHLRJ010000057.1, on the reverse strand, counting down.
GAGTGACTCAATAGAACAAATTGAAAGTCAAATAAAAAATCGTATTACTCCACTCGAAGAAAGTATTGATAAATCATTAGCAACTTTAGAGAATTTAACAGCGTCAAATTCGAATTTAGCCAAAAAGACGCTCGAATTAAATGAAAATACTTCAGATATGGAGAATGATATTGAAAATCTAAGAAGGAATATCAAGGAGAATGTAAAGAAAACTGCTGCACCCTTTAACTTACAAGTTAATGACAGATTTGAAGACATTAGTTCTGAATTAAATCCACTCAAAGAAAATTATGTAGAAATTCAAAATTTAATTGAAAAACTCCAAAAAATAATTACAGATTTTCGTAACCTTACTTAATTTTTTTAAAAGAACTGTAAACTTGAGACTCTTGAAATTTGTAATTTATATTTGGGGATATTTGTACTCAACCTTTTTAATTCATTTAACTTAGCTATTCGACTTAAAATTCTCCCTATTTTATCAACTTTAATATCGATCCCATAATGTTCTTTCAAAACGGAATTGATTTTATAAGAAGAGAGGATTACTACATTTGAAATGTTTTTTTCACAGAGTAATTCGATAGCTTTTCTAACTAGATTTATTAAGCTCTCTCTAGTTTCTAATTTTTCCCTTGTCATCCGAAAAAAAATTGAATATAATATAGTTATATGTTATATTTGGGGATTTTTAAAGCTTTCACCTAAAAAACCACAGTTATTTGATATGATAGTTCTTTTCATTGGTTTTGTATGAGTTAATTTTTTAGTTGAATGTAAATGAAAAAAATAATTAATCTAATCCTAACTCAGATGATTGGATGGACTCTTGATATTTACCTTTTTTTTATGAAATTTTAAAAGTTCTGTTATATAAAATTTCTATAACATACACCTAAAATTTTCAATCTAATGTCGAAAAGGCAATCTGATTCTTCAAAAAAGTCTAAATCTGAAAAAATAGGGGCCTCGCGAAAGATTAAGGGCTTTTCAACCCTAACTAAATTCTCATCAAAAGTAAAACGGCAATTCTCAGCATTTTATTCTGATAAAATTGTTCATCAAGAAGTTTATGTAGATGGAAAGGTCCCAAAATCTTATTCGGGTAAATTTTTTGGTAAATTTATAGGATTGTATTTAATTTTTATTATTTATTCATTGTTTTTGATAATAGATATTAACTTTCCTGGAAGCAAGTGGATTAAAATAGTAACATTTGGAAATCCATTCTCATTTTCAAATACAATTATCGCTTTTTTTCTGGTTTTATCTATATTATTTAGTATCGATAAAGTAAGAATCTTTATTTTCGAAAAGAAAAGTGCAGTTAAGCAAATTATTTTATTTTGTTCTTTAATTTCACTAATATATCTTTTTTTCTTATATTTTTCCACTGATCTTAATTTTATGTCTTACTTATTAACTTTAGCAATGGTTTGGTTAATTCTAATGAGCAGTAGGTTTTACATCTATTCAAGAAAATTCTCAACTAAAATAGAGGCAAGATTCATAAAAAAATATTCTGCCATTCGATATTTTTTTGCCATAATTATCCCATTTTTCATTTTAGGAATTCTTGTTGTAATTTCTTTGTTTTATAGAACTTTTTTAGTCGTTCTATCTTTAGAGATCTTCGGACCAAAAGATCCAAGTAGTGCAGTTGATGTTTACAGGTTACAAATGCGTGTAATTATGCCTTTAATTTACTTTAGTTTAGTGATGACACTCGTTTTTATCATCTTTGAATTTGTTTTTACCAGAAGACGAGCAGAGACTAAAAGAGCAGGTACATTTGATAATTTTACTTTTTCATTGATAGTATTTTTTATCTTTTTTTTTCAGATATTGCAGATTAGTATCTTTATGTTTCTCCAGCCTCAAACCGTTAACGCATTAAAAGCTACAATTGGAGCAACAGGTTCTGCTGTTTCATATGTTTTTATCTTTGAATTTATTATTTCAATGTTTTTCTTGTATAGAATCATAAAAAAAACAGGAAAAACTCTCGGATGGCGAATCCTATTTTTCAAAAAAGATGGGTTAATTTTATTATGCTTAGCTTGTGTTTTAGCTCAAACCTTAACTCGGTTTTCCCTTGCTAATGAAATTCCAAATCAAAATATCACCAATATTGGTGTAGGATTAATGGCCGATAAATATATAATCTCCATCTTAATGATATTTTTCTTGGGAAGCACCTTATTGATCTATTACTTAAAACCCCATGAGACTTCAATGTTTATGAGATTACAAAAAGAAACTGTTGGTGAGGAAGAAAAAAGCATGGAAAAAGTCTACAAAATTATTAGAAATGAATATATAAGAAGAGGTAAGAAGTATCCAATTGAAATAATCGAACGAGAATTAATCAAAGCGACTCAATTGTCGAAGAGAAACGTTTATGTTCTTCTTGAACAATTAGCAGCCAAAGATATGGATATTTTGATTACTGAAGAAAAGCAAAAGTTAGGACCTCCAAAAAAATTTATCAATTTTGTTTCCGTTACTGAACGATTTGATAAGAAGGAAGTAGCTAAACAGAAAGCAAAGAAATATCTAAGTGAAAGGCTTTTTGAAACAGCCTTAGAAAAAAACAGAAAAGCGAGTAGATTGTCAAAAAAAACTGAGACTGATGAGTCAGCTACTGGATTCATCTCATCACTTGCAACAGGCTTTAATAAAAAACAAAAAGATAAAGAATATCATGAAAAGAAAATAAAAGAAACAACAATATCTTTTAGTCAGCTCACTGAAAAAGTTAAAGATGAGATTATTAAAATTATTAAGAAAGAATATATTTACAGGATGGAAAATCCAGAAAAGAACCCAGATTTCTATATACCTTTCTCGGAAATATCAGATGAGATTGAACAAGTTACAAAAATAACACCTGGAGAATTATATCAAATTTTAGAAGACCTTGACAAAAGAGATATTGAATTAAGGCTTGTTAATAATCCAGATGAACCTGCGGATAAAAAAATTAAGTTTTTACCTTTTGCTGATAATAACATGAACTATTCGTTATCTAATTTTAGACCAGAAGAATACACTAAATTTCGAAAATTAGTTACGAAAAATTTCCTAAAAGTATTGAAGACTAAGAGAGATAAAGGAATTCTATTCAAGTTAAAAAAGAAAATTAGTGGCACAAATGAGCAGCAAAAAGCGTGGGTTGAATTATTAACGAATTTTATTAATATTTATCCACTTTACAATGAACAATTAACAACTATTCCAGATAAAAGTAGATTATTAAAAGAGTTCAGATTAATAGTTAAAGCTTATGAGAAAAGACAGTCCAAAGTAAACGTAAACGCAGCATAACACTTCTTTTAATTAAAACATTTAATTAATTCAATCAACTGATTCATTTGGTTTTTAAAAAAATTGAAAAATCATCATTCCGTACCTTTATAGGTTTATCTTCTTTTCAAATGCTTGCTATGTTCAGGAGAGGTTTATTCTATACTTACCTTTCCATCTATTTAAAAGATTTTTTAAAAATGTCAGTGTGGGAAACAACATTTTACGCAACTCTTCCAATGATAATGAGTGTGATATTCCAAAATTTCGTCTGGGGACCTATCAGTGATAAATTTCAAGTGAGGAGAAAGTTGATTATACTTGGGGAAATTCTAGCAGGTATTGGATCACTCATTATTTGGGTTATACATTATTCAATTAAAATATTTTATATTGCGGGTTATGTTATTATCATCGGTCTCAGCTGTGTTGAAATGTTCTGGTCGATGTCTAACATTGGTTGGAGTGCATTAATAAGTGATCTATATCCTTATAAGAAACGGAGTGCAATAATGGGAAGATTAACGAGTTTAGGGGGTTTAGGGCGGATGATTGGAATATTTATTGGAGGTTTATTAAATAATGCTGGTTACGGATTCAGAAATGGCCCTCTTTTCTTTGTTGCTTCATTTGTTATGTTTATATCAGCAATACCTATGTTTTTTACTCCTGAAGGAGGAATACATAATGAGCCGAGTGAAAAAGAAAAATCATTAAATTATGATAATCGTAATCGAAATGGAATAATTATCTTTTTGATATTTATTATAGCTTTGATATTTATAAATTTTGGAAGAAATAGTATAGCAGTTCCATATTCTCAATATCTTACATTAGATTCTGGATTTAATGTAGGTGATATAATGTTAAGTTTTATTGCTAATACTCGATCTGTAGCAGTATTGATTATTGGATTTATAGCTGGTCTTTTAAGTAAAAAATTTGGTCATTCTCGGACATTGATAATTGGTACTTCCATAGGTATCATTGCCTTATTAATTACAGCAACCACTATATATTTGCAAGGTTTATTCATAGGAGGTTTTATGATTGGGGCAGCGGAGGTATTAATTTATGCCTCTTCATATGCTTTTGCTTCTAATTTAATACCCGCGAGTAAACGAGGTAAATTATTCGCTATTTATAATACCACATTCTTTTTATCATGGGGATCTGCGAGTACACTTATATCTGGACCATTAATAGATTTCCTAATTAATCAGGGTAGAAGTGAGGTTTTTGCTTATCAAATGGCATTTATAATTGGGGCTATACTCTGCTTAATTGGATTATTACTATTCATGCTATTATTAATTTGGTTGAAATTGAAAAATAGAGAGAACTCTATGAAAGGTTAAAGAAATTTTATTCTGGTTCAGATTCCCACCATTCTGAAATAGATTTAATGTACTCATCGTCCCACAACGTAGTTATTTTGCATTTCTTAGTGCATTCCAAACATTTTTCAGGTAGGAATAAGGGATGTGATAAATATTTTTCTCCACCATCTGGTAATAAAACCACCATAGTGCCTGATTTCATTTTCATAGCAGTCTGAATGGCTACGTGCATTGCCGCACCAGAACTAATACCTGAAAATATCCCTTCTTGTAAAGATAACATACGAGATGCATATTCAGCTTCTTCCATACTAACATAAACTTTCTCATCTAACCGTGATTCATCAAATATTTTAGGAACATAGGAAGTCTCTAGGTTCTTCAAACCTTGAATACCTGCGTTTGGTAAGGGTTCTACACCAATTATTTTGATTTTGGGATTAAATTCTTTTAGTCGTTTTGATACACCCATTAATGTACCAGAAGTACCCAATCCCGCAATAAATACATCAATTTCACCATCAGTATCCTCGATAATTTCTTCAGCTGTGTATCTGTAATGTGCTAGAGGATTATTTTCATTAGCAAATTGATTAGGATAGAAGTATTTATCAGGATTTCTTTCAACAATATCCTTTACATAATCTTCTGCTCCATTCATTCCAGCATCTGCAGGTGTTAAAGTTATTTTTGCTCCATAGACTGTCATTATTTTACGTCTCTCTACTGACATAGACTCAGGCATAACAATTTCTAAGGGATAATCTTTAACAGCGCAGATCAAAGCTAAGCCGATACCTGTGTTACCACTGCTAGGTTCAATCACTATTTTATCATATGTTAATATCCCCCTTTTCTCAGCTTCTTCTATCATTGAGATTGCTATCCTATCTTTCACAGAACCAGCAGGATTATATTTCTCCATCTTTGCTAAGATCAATACATTGGGATTTGGATTACTCTTATTAATTCGTACTAAAGGAGTTTTGCCAATTAATTTTAAAATATTTGAATAATATTTCATGGGACTTCTCTCAACTCTTAAGAAATTATTTGATAATTTATTGGTATAATCTGCTTAAAAAAGTAATTTTTATAATAAATAAAATAGGGATCAAAAAAAATATTTTGTTAACAATCTTTTTCTTGACATTTTTCACAGATGATGCAGTCTAAAGTGCGGTATCCATACTTTGGCCCCATATAACATTCCATTTGACCAGTTTCCTCATTTAAAACTAAATCAAGACTGCAATTTTTAGGAAGTGTTTCTATTATATTACCGCATTTACAACATTTTATTTTTAATTTATCCATTTTACATCATCTCATGAATTCTATAGAAGTTATTCGATAACTTCCATAGGCTTACCATGATGTTCTGGAATTGGTTGAGCTCCGCAACTTGCGCCCATCCAGCAGACTAATTGATCATCTTCTCTATGCATTGCTTTTCCACAGTGCATTGGAAGATCTTGCTCTAATCCGCATTCCACACATTTTAATTTTCCCATGCTTTTATCCTCCTCCTTTTTTTGCATATTGTCAATTTTAATTTCTTTCTTATTTTCTTCACCAGAATCCTTCATTTGCATCAATTTTGGATCCATTGCATCATAATTTTTAAATCTTTCAGGATTTCGTTTAAAGTGAGCTTCACAGTTTTGGCTGCAAAAATGATAGATTTTATTTTTATATTCGTACTCAATTGCTTTTCTGGGATCAATTTCCATTCCACAAACGGGATCTATCACTTTTTCTTGAGATTCCAGTTGCCGTTCTTCTTCGATTTGTTGAGGTGTTTTAGGTTCATATCTCTTTAAAAATAAAGCATTTGTTACTACTGAAACAGAACTTGTAGCCATGAAAACCGCAGCTAAGTAAGGTGGTAGAAAGAAACCCGTAGCGAAATATAAGATGCCTGCTGCAAGAGGAATTCCAATAAGATTATAAATAAAAGCCCAAAATAAATTTGTAATCATTTTTTTGTAAGTTTTCTTAGACAAATTAATTGCAGATACGACATTTCTCACATCACCTCTCATGAGTACAATATCAGCAGTTTCAATAGCAATATCTGTTCCGGAACCAATTGCAATACCTACATCTGCTTGAGCTAACGCAGGGGCATCATTTATACCATCTCCTACCATTCCAACAATTCTATTATCTCCAGATTCTTGGAGTTGTTGGATAGTTAAAGCCTTTTCATTAGGTAGAACTTCCGCTAAGATATGTTCCTTATTAATTTCAAGTTGATTTCCTATACTTAACGCAGTTTGTTTGTTATCTCCTGTTAACATGTAAATCTCTAATCCCATCTCTCTCAATTTATTTAAAGCGTATGGTGCTTGATCCTTTATTTTATCAGAAATTCCTATTATTCCCCTCACATTAGAATCAATACTAATTAATATTGTAGTAATCCCCTGTTGTTGAAATTCTTCAAATTTAGAGTGATAATGATCTACAGAGATGTTATTATCAAGCATTAACTTTTCATTACCAATTAAAACTAGTTTTCCATTAATAAGGCTTTTAATCCCTTTTCCGGATATAGCATCAAATTCAGTAGGGGATTCAAGATTTAATGATCGTTGATTTGCTTCTTCAATAATAGCTCTTCCAAGAGGATGTTCAGAACCCATTTCTGCGCTCCCAGCATATCGTAAAACCTCATTTTCTTCATAACCTGTGCCATTCAAATCTTTTTCAGTAAATATTAATGAAACTTTAGGTTTTCCCACAGTTAAAGTACCTGTTTTATCGAATACAATAGTATTAATTGTATTTATTGATTCCAATGAATCACCTCCTTTAATTAATAAACCATTTTCTGCGCCTTTACCTGTACCAACCATCACAGCTGTAGGAATAGCTAATCCTAACGCACAAGGACAAGCAATAACAACAATTGATGTAAATACCAGTAAAGATATTTCAAGTCTTGTAGCGCGAAGTGCAGGGAATATTTGAGTTCCAATAAAAAACCAAAAGAGAAACGCTCCTATTCCAATAACAATCACAGCAGGAACAAAGTAATTGCTAATTCTGTCAGCTAATTGTTGTTTAGCGGCTTTCCTGCTTTGAGCTTGTTTTACAAATTCTATAATTTGAAATAATAATGTCTCTTTCCCTACTTTCTCAGTTACCATATGAATCAGACCGTTTTGATTCACTGTCGCCCCAATAACTTCACTATCTATCTCTTTTTTGACGTACTTGCTTTCTCCAGTAATCATTGATTCATCAACTTTCGTTTTACCCTTTACTACCTTCCCATCAACTGGGATTTTCTCACCTGGTCTTACTACTAATACATCCCCTACCTCAATTTCTTCAATAGGTATCTCTAGTTCTTTACCATCTTTTAATAACATTGCAGTTTTTGGTTGTAAACCGATAAGCTTCTTAATAGCCTCTTAAGCTTGTCCTTTTGTTTTGTGTTCAATGTATTTTCCGATTAAGAGAAAGGTAATAATCATGCTCATAGCCTCATAAAACGTTTTCCCAGATATTATGAATGTGGTTAATATTGAATAAATTAACGCGGTTGTAGTACCTAATGCAACTAACACATCCATATTTGTTGACTTATTCTTTAAAGATTTGTATGCACCGATTAAGAAAAATGACCCGGATATCCCGTAATTCGCTATCGCAAAAAAGAACAATAATAAATTTCTCTCAAATGACTCGGGAACAAACCAACTTATAGGGGTAATTATTAAAGAAAACCCTAAAGAGATAAACATGATTCGGAGTCGATATGTCATTTCTTTTTTATGTTTGATAATTTCAAGATCCATCGTCCCTGCAGATTTCTCAATCTTATAACCTAATTTTTTAACATTGGAATATACTCCATTTTCATCTATTTCTAATTCATTAAATTCAATAAACATCTTTGAAGCGTTAAAATTCCCTCTAACATCTTGGATTCCTTCAATATTCATGACTTCTGTGATTAAAGCTTCAAAATTATCCTCGGAGAGCTTATC
>JBHLRJ010000056.1:0-24391 GCA_048882645.1 Candidatus Thorarchaeota archaeon | reverse complement strand
TTACCTTTACATCTTGGAGAACCTGAAGCCCCTTATATAAAAGCTTTAAATCAAGCAATTTTCAAACTTATTGGCGTCCAAGAGCAGTATGATTTTATTAAAGCTAATGGAGTAGAGAATCCTGCAGACATTTTACGATGTGGGACGTCATCTAATGATTATCTTAAAACCATCACTGATAACAAAAGTATGGCTTTAGTTTGTGAAATGCCCTATTTTTACGATGAGGCTATAAATGACATCTCTCTCACAGAATTTGAAAGAAGAGATCTTAGGATAAAATCAATAGATTACATGAAGGAAGTAGACACCCATGCCACAAAACTCTTTCGATCGATTAAGGACTACTGTGATCAGAATTCAAGAATTTATCGTGCAATTTTAGAGAGAATTACTAATGACAAAATGATGATTCAAGTTTATATGCAAGATGCTAATACATCTTCTTTGTATGATGGAAAAGCAACCGTATCACAAGCATTTGATTCTAATATTTCAAGTAAATACTACCAATTACTCTACATATCAATGATTGCCAGATTATGTGATGAGGTAATTATAAAAAATCCAGGAAAGAAATCTGAGCTTTTAAAAGTTAAAAATGACTTACATGAATGGGTTGAAAAGAGAATAGACGAATTACTCACCCATACAAAATTTGAGGTTATCCCTATCCAAAAATTAGTACGCGTTCAAATCGGCAGTGCGTTTATTACTTTAGAAAACCTATCTAAATAAAGAGATTTTGAATTAACTATGTTTTTTATTTATCTTCCCCTAATCTCTGGTTATGAATTGTCCAAAAATTTCAAGCAACTGGGCGTAAAGTAAAACATAATTTACTCCACATATATGGCTTAAATCATAAGTTTCAATAATTATTATCAAAATAATGCCGAAGAATTCACAAGCTTTCTGATCTCTACGAACTTCGTAGAAAGTTCTGAAGCAGGAACTATAAAACGAAGTCCATATAAATAAAATTATATGATAAGTGAAGATCAGACTGGCTTTTTTTCGAGGGAATCGTATCTTACAACGCCTTATTCCTTCAGAGAGACGATGGGTTGGTTTAAACGTCTAGTTTTTGGTCCGAATAAAAATAATAGCTTTAATATTGAATATATGCCCAAAAGTCATAGGTTAAATAAAATTACCCCAAAATTTACAATTTCCTTTATAGGTGACATTATGGATATAAAATTTAGAGATTTAATCATCCATGAGAATATTAAAGATTTTGTAAAGGGATCGGATTTTCTTATTGGAAACTTTGAGGGAACTCTCACTCCCGAGAAAAGATTTATGAATAAGAGACATAAGCCACAGATAATGGATGCACTTGAATCACTATTTCAACCAAATAAAACCTATTTATCAATAGCAAACAATCATAGTGGTGATTTTGGCTCAAAAATCTTTTCTCGTTCTGTAAAAAAGTTAGAAAGACGAGGATTTAATGTATTTGGCTCATTAAAAAAGCCATATTGTGATTTAAAGGATAAATTGCGTGTGATTGGAGGTACTCAGTGGTCAAACCGCCCATGTAATTATCTTGTTCAACTAAAGGATGCAATCAACTATTTAAAACCGGATTCTTGCAATGTTCTATTTCCACATTGGGGATATGAAAGGGAGCTATATCCTCGCATAGAAACAGTCAGGAAAGGAGGTTTATTTCTAAGTAAATTTGATTTATTAATAGGACATCATTCACATTGTCCCCAACCTGTTTCCTTCTATCCTATCAATGGTGTAAATAAGCTGACCGCTTACTCTTTAGGAAATTTTTGTTTTGGTATGGATAATAAGAAATTTAAAGCTTATAATTATGGGATTATCATAAAAACTGAAATAGGTATTAATGATGTGGGTCAATGGTCAATTGGTAAAGTTAAATGGACTTTCCTAAAAAGTTATCCAATATCAAAAAAAGAAGCTATTGTCGAAACTGCTGACAATTATTCCAATTATTCACTAAATTATGGCGATAATACTTTATATATATAATTTTATAACTTTTTTTATATACTGCTTTCTTAATTGTAATCCTTATTAAATAAAATTACCAAATCCTCGCTATATGAGTATTCTGTAGATCTCTCGGGAAAAAGCCTACTAAAATGTTATGAATAATGGAACTGGAGAGATTTTCAAAAAATAAAATATATCAATAACAAATAATAAAAACAGTTTTAAATGAAAATCGTCACTAATGAGTTAAATTCAACTACAAATTGAGAATGATTTTATGAAAGTACAGATAGGAAAAATGATTTTGTACGGAGTTCTCACTACCCTTTTTTACATCGTTTTGCCTTTGGTCTTGTTTGAAGTTCTTACTTGGTTGCATTTGATGACTTTTACAACAGGATTTAGGATTACCATCATAATTATTGGAGTAATCGGTGTTATCTTTTCTATGCTAAGACATTTATTTCCCAAAGATACTCCTGCAAATCGCTACGTAGCTTTTGGTGCGACCCTTTATTCTGGTATTTACTTATTCTATATGTTTGGGGGTTTTACACCCGGCGTATCTTACGGCACTTATGAGATTTCGCTCCCAACAATTAATGTTCTATTAGGATTACAGTTAATCGCATGGACTTTATTAGCGTCATCTGGTATTAGAGCTTTACAATATCTAATTGAAGCGATAGAACTCCGCAAACAAAAAGAATATACATTAACTGAAAAAAGGAAATTTAAACTTAGTAAGTTCTTCAAAGTTTTGGGCATTATTTTAAGTTTAGGTATACTTGGATACTTCGGAACATTAGCCTATAGTGGATTGAACCTTGGTCTTAATCTTCATGATAGTTTTGGTTATAATCGCGATCCAGGACTAAATCCCGACCCTGATTACTCAGATGACACTATTAGTCTTACTATAACCTTTGATGTGAATAATAGGGGAATATATGCAATTTATAACGTATATATTGATGTAAGTATTTATACAGTTTCCTCGACTAATCCAATAGATCTACCCGTAGGAGTTAAGATTGGAGAAGCTGTAGACAGTTATCAAGGTACTTTTCACTCGTTTACATTCTATCCAAATAATAATGTTACAGTTGATATAAATCCACTATACGCTGAAGGATTAATTACAACTGATGCCGATTTAGAATTCCAAATAGCTTTATCAACACGATATGCCGGAATACTTGTGGATTTAACTATATTTATTCAGACTGTCTGGAACTCTATTGTTTAAATTATTAATTGATTAATTTGTTTAAATTCTTTTTTTTTTAATAACTTTAACCTGGTCATAATTCTAGTTAAAATACTATAACCGAGAAATTGACCAAGATTATTCATCAATATACACATAAATTAATTTTATTTTCTTTTTGATAATTTAAAATATCATCGAGGGGCTATTTTTTAATAGAAGTGACAATCTTGTTATGCTAGTGATCACAAAAAGTGAAAGTTCATCCGGAATTAAATGAGGTTCACATTTCAATAAAAGATGTTGTTTTTGCCTCTTTAGAAAGAAGATTATTTACTTCAACGATTCCATTACCTATTCGAGCATCAAAAGGAACTGAGCTGCATCAAACTTTCCAAAAAAATCGAGAAAAAACTGAAGAAAACTTTCAACGCGAGGTCTTGGTAAAATTTGAAACTACAGTAAAAGATTGGAAATTTATCATTTCGGGACGAGCTGATATCATTTATGAAAAGGAAGATGTTTTAATCATTGAAGAAATCAAGTCCGTCTTAAATCTTGAAGATTTTTCTATTGATTCACAGACGGCGGATGATTATCGTCAACAATTATTAATGTATGGGCACTATTTTCTCCAACTTGGGAAACCTATACAGTGTCGCCTTGTGTTAATTGATATATATACTGAAGAAATCAAAATAATTGACGTTCCCTCTCAGGATCTTTCTGTTTATATTCAAAAACAATGTGAAACAATTTTAGATTCCTGGGAAAAGAATGAAAAATTAAAAGCTGAACAACGAAATCGCGCAATAACAGTGGTTTTTCCTTTTGAGAATTACCGTCCGAATCAAAAAGAAATTATACGAAAAACTACCCAATGTCTTCAAAAACGAGAAAGAGTAATGCTACTGGCTCCCTCTGGATTAGGAAAAACAATCGGAACTCTCTTTCCAGCATTAAAATATGCTTTAAATGAAAATAAACTTGTATTCATAGTTACTTCAAAAACCACTCAACAACATATTTATCGGGAGACTTTGCAGCTTTTTACTAAAAAAGGAGCGAAATTTAATTCCATTATCCTTACCGCAAAAGAAAAGATGTGCATAAATAGTGCTTTTATCTGTGATAAATCTTTATGTCCTTATCTCGATAATTATAGTAAGATCTCGTTGGAAAAGATCATTTCTGAAATTTTGCCTAAGCAAGTTATCGATGCTCGATATATTCGAAAAATCGCAAAGAAGCATATCGTTTGTCCATTTGAAATATCTTTGGATGCAGCTCTTTATTGCGATGTAATTGTGGGAGATTATAATTATGTGTTCCACCCATACATCAAATTAAAACGTTTTTTCGATCAACCATATGATGATATAATCTTGATTGTCGATGAAGCTCATAATTTACCCTTCCGAGCTATGACCTACTATTCTCCAGAGATAACACTACAATCTCTTATTGACGTAAGCAACTATTTACGTTCAATGCAGGTACTCATATCAATTGAGAAGGAAGGGATATCTATTTACCAACAACTTACTAGGTATATTATGGATTTAATTAACCAATTTCCTGATTCAACAACGAAAAAACCAATTCTAGTGAAGTTTGACAAAAAATTCTTTCGAAAAATATTAAAGGACCATGATCATCTTATATTATCTTATATACAAGCGTTTACTTCTCGACGAGGTGTACAACCAGGAAAAAAAGATAAAGTTATTGAATTTGCATTAAATTTGCGTCAGTTCTGTGCGATTTTAAGAGAAAGTGATTCACCAGAGTATAGTGAACTACTTTATCTCAATAAAGGAAGAATCAAAATATTATGCAAATCTGCCGCGCCTAAACTCAAAAAGCAAATCAAAGGTTTTCATTCAGTCATCATGCAATCGGCAACTTTATTCCCTCTAGATTATTTCCAAAAAATGGTAGGGTTTCCCTCCTCTGCCCAGAAAATACGATATCCCTCTCCATTTCCCCAAGAAAACCGCCTTTATCTTCTCATGCCCAATCTCTCTACTAAATATGAAGATCGTCAAGAATCATATGAACTTATCGCCTCTACTATTTGTAAAGCCGTAAATGTAAAAGAAGGAAATTATTTGGCTTTTTTTCCTTCATTTGCTTATCTCAAAGCCATTCAACATGAGATAAGAAATCGTAATCTCTCAGTTGAGCTTATAAGGCAAGAACGAAAAATGAGTGAATCTAAGCGTAAGAAATATTTAAAAAAACTCCGAAATCCTGATAAGAAATATCTTCTTCTGGCTGTTCATGGGGGGATTTTTAGTGAGGGTGTAGACTATACAGGAGATATGGCTATTGGGGCTTTCATTATCGGACCTGGCCTCCCCCGATATTCTAAGGAGCAAGAACTCATGCAGAAGTATTTTGATTTAAAATGGAAGAAAGGATTCGAATATGCCTATCGTAATCCTGGTATGATGAAAGTAATTCAAGCAGCTGGACGTATTTTCCGAACTTCTACTGATCGCGGATTTGTAATGTTAATTGGGCACCGTTTCAGCACACCTTATTATAAATCTGTTCTTCCAACCGATTGGAAGATTGAACAACCCCCAGATCTCATTAAACGAATTCAAACTTTTTGGCAGACTCGAATTACATATTCAAAAGAATTGACACTAGAGGTACAGCTAAAAAAATCAAATCAAGTTAGTAGGAAATATTCAAAAACCTTAGATTTGTTCGATTTCATGGAAAAATTATAATCTCTTTCTCAATATCTGCGATTATACAATAGTGAAATTATTTTTTGACATTTAATATTCCCATAGTGTCAATATCTACTTGCTCAACCATATCTGAACTCAAGGATCGAACAGCGAATATAAAAATAGGGATTAAGCATAATCCCATATAGATCGAGATTATAAAGGGTGTATTATACGTTAAAGTATCCCAAAGAATTCCACCTATTAATGGCCCTATTACCCTTCCCAATCTATCGATCCACATATTTAAGCCAAATATTTTTCCTCTGTGTTTTATAGATATACGACTCATAATTGCTTGTATAAGATAACCATTTGATTCTGTTGCAATATATAAAAAAATAAGTATAATCGCAAAACCAATGGAAGTAAGAGTACTTATCATTAACCATATCATTAATGCTTTGAAAAGACCAATAATAACAATACTAAGAGGTGTATATAACCGATCAAATAATCTTCCTAACAAGGGAGCTACTAATTGTGATATAACTTGAGCTGGAAAATAAACAATCATTACAATTATAGGAACAATTATTGCATTATAATCAGAAAGGAGTGTTTCTATTAAATAAGCTGATATAAAAGGGGAGTAAATGGTTAGAGTTACCGAAGTAGCCAAAATCACCATTATTAGAGCGATAAAACCAATGTAAAAAATTTTACGCGGTTTTTTATTGATCTCTTCTTTTGGTTCAAGCTTCTCATTAATAGCAATAAGATCTTCGTTATTAGTGTGTAAAATTCCCTCATTCATAGAATTAGAATATTTCTCATAGGTAAGATTTTCATCTACTTTTACATAAAATCGATAACCTGCGATTAAATTAATAAGTGAAAATATTAGTAACGGACTATACATTAATGAGATATTATCAGGTATAAAGATACGTACAAGTGCAAAAATGGGGATACTGATAATAGCTCCGATAAGAAACCCATACCCAATCATCTTTCCTCTCCCCGTTGCAAGCGCCTGAATTCGATGTTCTTTGCTTGATTTTTCTGAGATTAATGAAAAGAAGGGTGGCCAAAAAAAAGCTACAAGTAAACCTTGTAAGAACGTTCCCATTCCAAACATGTATAAATTACGAATAACTAGTGAAAGCCAGTAGAGAAAATATGAAATAGTTCTGCCCATTGATCCGATTAAAACTAATTTTTTCTTGGATGTATAATCTGTCAAATAAGCAATGAATGGCATCGAAATGAGTCTTGCAAAAGGTTGAAGGGCCATTATAATACCCAATTGAACCCCAGACCCTCCAAAGAAGTATATTACGACGTAGGATTTTATAAACATGAAAAAAATGAAACCCAACCCATTCCAAAATGTAATCCTAATCATAGAATTAAAATCTGGAGTTACTTTTTTTAATATGGATAACTGCTCTTTATTTGATTCAGGATTAGGTCGAGACAAATTAAGGGTTTACCTCTTTATATTTCCCTATTTAAAGACAATTCTATAACACTTAATCAACATATCACTCGTGCTTTAAGTAAATACTACTAAAGTAATAAATTTACCATATCTGGATTATTCCTCCTAATAAATTAAATTCAGAAATTAAATGAATCCTTTGGAATCTATTTTCACCTTATTCTTTATTTATTTTAGAAATAATAAGATATTTTTTAACATTAAAAGCATTTCATTTATTTGAATGAATGTACCAGCAATAATTCTGATCTTGGTATTATTTGCCATTTTGATGGCTTTTTTTTCTCAAAGCAAGTTCGATTATTTTCCAATCGCTTTAATTATAGGAGCTATTGCAGTCATTTCAATGCTCACTTTTTTCAATATTAGCGAGTTAGAAATTCTTGGATTTATTAATTTTAATACTCTTGTATTTATTTTTGCCATACAGATTATTATCTATTTTGCTACGAGTGACAAAGTTTTAGAATATACTGCGATAAAATTGATACATATTACTAAGGGGGATAATCGGTTATTCTTCTATTTGATTTGCATATTTACCGGAACTTTAGTGGCATTTATCGAGGATTTAACTCTCTCTTTAATACTAATTCCCTTGATCTTTAGAACATGTCGAATTTTAAAGATACGTGCTGGTACTTACATGATGGGAGTCACTATTACTATAAATATTGGGGCGATCCTCACACCAGTTTCGAGTTTGAAAAACTTGATAATTGGACAAGAGTTTAGATGGGGATTTTTGGAATATTTTGCCAATATGGGTATATTATTTGTAATTACATTATTTTCAACTCTTTTTCTAATGGATCGGCTAATATTGAAGAAAGAGAATAAGCCAACTGAGGAAAATAAGAAAATTTTATTAGAACTAATCGATCCGAAGATTGTAATTGAGAATAAAAAATACTTTTTATCAACTACAGTAATAGTTCTTGCTACTTTTGTTTTAATGACATTTGGATTTGATCCTGCTCTGGTTGCAATCATATCTGCTGCTATTCTTCTTATTATTCACTTGAAGCATTTTGAATTCTCTGATCTCCAAAAAGATATCACCTTGAAACTCATCATTGTCTTCGCAATTTTGTTTATCCTTTCAAATTCTTTAACAGTTTTTGGTTTTTCAGAATTAATATCCACAGGATTGTCAAATTTAATAAATAATAATCTTTACATTGCGGTGTTGATAACATTGGGGATATCTTCATTTTTATCTGCATTTCTCGCTGGAACACCCGTTACTATAATTCTTCTCCCAATTTTTTCGAAGCTCATAAGCTCAAGCCCTTTTCCAAATCCAATAATCATTGCTTTCATAAGTGGTGTTAATATGGCAGGAAATTTTCTACCACAGGGTTCTGCAGCTGATCTTCTCACCTTATCAATGGCAAAAAAATACAGAGTAGCTAACCTAAGTTACAGACGGTTATTAAAAAATGGAGCTGCGTTCGCGACATTTCACTCCTCTATTGTATTAGGCTATACTATGATTTATGCATTGATCTTAAGTTGAGAGATCGTTTTTTTGAATTTTCTCCGCAGACGTATTTGATAACTTGATAATTTTTATATATGACTGGACCACATTATAATCTGTAATCAAAATCTAATTATAAATCGAGATCAAAATTTAAAAGTGTTTGAAAAGTGTCAAACTTTATCAATGAAATTGTAGAATTGAATGAAAATAAAGTAAGAGAACTAATAAGAGAGAAAATTGCACATAATGAAGATCCGATGGTTATCATGGAAGAAGTGAAGCAGGCAATGCAGCAAATTGGGAAGAAATTCGAAAATAAGGAATATTTCTTACCTGATTTAATTATGTCAGGAGAGATTTTAAAAGATTTATTCAAACAACTAAGACCAAAATTACAAGAAACGGCAACTCAAGAAAGTGGGAAAATCAAAGTTTTACTTGGAACTGTTGCAGGGGATATTCATGATATAGGAAAAGATGTGGTAAAATTCATGTTAGATGTAAACGGATTTGAAGTATTGGATTTAGGGGTTGACGTATCATCAGAGACTTTTATAGAAAAGATAAAAGAATTTAAACCCAAAGTGGTTGCACTGAGCGGATTCTTAACATTAGCTTTTGATTCAATGAAGGATACAATTGAAAAAATTCAAGAAGCAGGATTACGCGAATCGGTAAAAATTATGATCGGTGGCGGCACTGTCGATGATCGTTTGGTAGATTATGTGAAAGCTGACGCATTTGGAGAAAGTGCACTTGATGCGGTTAATTTAGCAAAGAATTGGTCGGAGGTGTAACTCTCAGTGAGTGAAAAAACACCACGCGAGTTGTATAAGGAGCGTTGGGAGCGAGTAATGACAACTATTAGTATTAAGGAACCTGATAGGGTCCCTGTTTGTCCATCTGCAATGTTTTTTGCAACAGAACAAGCAGGAATGACGAAAAAAGAAGCCATGTATGATATGAAGAGAACCTCTCAAGCATTCTTGGATTTATTTCCACCAATGAACATTGATTTAGTTCCAGCATTAGGAGGTATCTTCCCCGGTAATATTTTAGATAGTCTAGGTTGTACCTTTTTCAAGTGGCCTGGAGCAGCTGATGAGAAACAACGATTACCAGATCATCTACCCTTTCAATATGTTGAAGGAGAATATATGAAGGGAGAAGAATATGAAGAATTGTTTGCAGATCCTACTGGATTTGTAATAAGAAAATTGATTCCTAGATTATTCACCAGTCTGAAAGGTTTTGCCGAGTTCCCGGATTCTTATACGTTGATGGGAGGTTTTGGCTTATTATTTAGCTTGCCTGTTTATTATGCAAATCCCATTGTACGAAAATCAAATGAAGTGATGTTTAAAGCAGCACAGGAATTTTTTCAATATATTAATGCACAGGTTCAATATGAAACTACCGCAAGAAGGTTAGGGTTTCCTATGGGTGTGTTATTCGCTGCGATAGCCCCGTATGATATGATAAGTGATATGCTAAGAGGAATGCGTGGAAGCATGCTTGATATGTATCGACGACCTGAAGAATTGAAGAAATTAATGGAATTGCTTGTTGAAACTCAAATAGATTTAATTGTTCAGCAAAGTAAGATGAATCCAAGAAATAAAATTGTTTTTATACCCCTCCATAGAGGGGCAGACGGATTCATGAGTTCAGAACAGTTTGCGGAATTTTATTGGCCAACGTTAGTTAAGGTAATGGAAGGGTTAATCCAGCATGATCTAATTCCAGGGCCGTTCTTTGAGGGAGGATATAATGAACGACTTGAATTTTTAACAGAGTTTGCTAAACAACATAAAGGAAAATTACAGTTTTGGTTCGATAGAACAGATCTTAAGAAGACAAAAGAGATGCTTGGAGATTATGCTTGTATAAAGGGAAATCTACCGGGATCCTTACTTGTAATGGGCACTCCTTCGCAAGTTGAGGCGTATGTAAAGCAAAGCATTGAAGATTGTGGTGAGGGAGGCGGTTTTATAGTAGATGGTGGTGTATCTGGTATGCCCGATAATGCTCGTGCAGATAATGTAAAAGCAATGGTTGATGCTGTTTTTAAACATGGGTTCTATCGTAAATAATTTTTTTATTTTTTTTTAAAAAAAAAAAACAAATATTTTTGAAAGTTAACATTTTAATTTTACACTATATTATCAGGTACAAAATCAGAAAATTATGATACTATTTCAGATTTTAGCAATATGCGGAATGCTTAGTCCAATCATCTATACTGCGATGTGGATTATTGGTGGCATTTTACAAGAGGATTATAGTCATATTAGAACAGATATAAGTTCATTATTTGCAATTGGTGCTCCAAACAAACGCCTAATGCAAGCATTTATAATTATATCTAGTGTTTTATTGCTTGTCTTTTATATCGGATTACATTGGGCTATTAATGATGGAGGAGGTTCAAATCTAGGACCGATTTTATTTATAATTAGTTCAATCTTAGGTGTACTGGTAGCTTTCTTTTTTCCTCTTGATGAGGGTGGAGAAATACAAACTTACAGTGGAAAAATGCATATAATACTTGTGGCAGCATCAGGAATATTAACAATAGCTGGAATGATCGCACTATGGCTTCGATTACGTTTTGTAGCAGATTGGAGTGCTTTTGCTATATTTTCACTAATTTCAGCTATACTTTCATTTGTCCTTATAATTATTTCTACCATATTTGCCCAAGGGAAATATAGAGGTATCCTCGAAAGAATAGGAGTGAGTCCATATCAGATCTACTACTTTGTTATCAGCCTAATGGTATTTCTGAATAATTAAACATATGAAAATTAAACGATTTTATCAAACTAACAAGAGTGATAGTTAGTGGAGCAGAATTCTGCAATTTTGTCAATTTAGAATAAATGTTTTTGATTTCATAAACCAAGGGTTAATTGAATGCTAAAAACTCGTTTTGAAGAGATTATAAAGGCTTCGGGCCTTAGCCTTTCAAATGAAATTCAACCAGAAATTACTGGAGAGGATCCTATTATATCTACTAAATATCCCATTGGAGAGGTAGCGACTACAGCCTTGGGATTAACTGGTTTAATGGCGGAGGATATCTGGTATAGAAGAAGCGGAATTCATCAAAAAATTCAAATAAATGTTAGAGATTCAGTGGCAACCTTACTTGGGTTCGGTTTTCAAAAACTTCATAGTCATAAGTTTTCACGTGGCCAAACGCATACAGTAGGATTATATAAAACCGCTGATGATAGATGGATTCACATACACGGTGGTCTTCCTCACCTCAAACGGGGACTTTTAGAAATTTTAAAATGTGAAGATAATCGAAAAAGTATTAAACTCGCAGTTAACGAATGGAACGGTGAGGATTTAGAAGAAGAAATAGCTAAATACAAGTTTTGTGGTGTCCTTGGGCGCTCTAAAGATGAATGGGCAAATCATCCTCAAGGAAAAGCTTTATCAAAGATACCTGTTGTAACAATATCTAGAATTGAGACTAGTGAGCCAAAAGCTCTTAATACTGGCAATTCTCCCCTCGATGGAGTTCGTGTTTTAGATTTAACACGGATCTTAGCCGGTCCTTGTTGTGGTCGTACCCTCGCTTCATACGGAGCGGATGTAATGCGAATTAGTTCTCCTCATCTCCCGAGTATTGAATCATTTGTGATTGAAACAAGTCATGGAAAGAGGAGTTCTTTCATTGATTTAAATACCGAAAAGGGTAGGGAATGCTTAAAGAATTTAATTAAAGACGCAGATGTGTTTGTTAATGGTTACCGTACTGGTGCTTTAGAATCCCGGGGTTTTGGGCCAAAAGAATTAGCTGAAATTAACCCTAACATAATATATGCATCAATAAATTGTTATGGGAATGTTCAACCTTGGATAGCTAGAAAAGGTTGGGAACAATTAGCTCAAACAACTACTGGTATCGCATATGAACAGCAAAAAGCAGACGGAAAGCCACAATTAATTCAAGCAGCAGCGACTGATTACACTACTGGATACCTGGCTGCCTATGGTATCATGAAAGCCATTATTAAAAGATCGGAAGAAGGAGGTAGCTGGCACGTTAAAACATCACTCTGTCAAACGGCTATGTGGCTTACACACTTGGGTCCAACCCTTGATGAAACAAAAGCATCAGGCTTTGGCAATATTAATGAGATTTTAGCTGATATAGATACTGAATGGGGACGATTGACCTATCTTAAACCTGTTGTGCATCTTTCTGAAACTCCACCTAAATGGGCTAGGCCACCAGCACCATTAGGATTTCATGAACCAAAATGGTGAAGATTAAACATATTTGAAAAACTCAATAAGTTGAATAAGAACTGTTCCCAGAAATGTATTTGTTCCCCCTCCAAAATTAACTCAATCCCAATTGAATCTGAAAAAGGATTTCAACTTAACTTTTTCATTCTTTTATTTCCTTTAAATAGTCTCTGATTTCTTCAGCAATAATTTTTCCTTGAGCTACTGCATCCACTACGCTTTTTGATCCGAGGACACAGTCTCCTCCTGCGAGTACATTGGAAACACTAGTAAAAAATTCTTCATTTACAAGAAAAGTATTTCGCACTGTCGTTTTGAATTTATTTTTATCAAATCCCCTCAAATCGGGATCTTGACCAATTGCTTCAATGATGTAATCTCCTTCTATTTTTATTTCTGAATCTTCAATTGGATAGGGTTTAGGTCGTCCACTCTCATCATATTCTCCTAATTCCATCATTTGGCATACAGCTCCTTGATCTTGATCTTCAGCGCACTGGAATTCTTTAGGATTTATCAAAAATTTAATTTCTATACCTTCATTCTCTGTATCTTCTATTTCAACTTTTCCTGCCGGCATATGCTCCTTTTTTCTTCTATATAAAATGCTAACATCAGCTCCAAGCCGTTTGGCAACTCTCGCTGCATCTGTTGCGGTACTTCCACCCCCGATAACTACCACTTTTTTATTTCGTAGATTTGGTAAATCCTCTTTTAAATTATATTTTCTTAAAAATTCAAGCGCTTGTATTATAATATCTGAATCCTCCCCGGGCAAGTTTAACCACCTTGCTTTCTGAGTTCCTATGCCAATAACTACAATATGAAAACCAGATTCAAATAAATGATCAATAGTAAAATTTTCATTGATATGTTTGTCAGTCAGGATCTCAATACCACACTTCTTGATATTCTCAATTTCTCTATTTAAAACTGATCTTGGAAGGCGGAATTCAGGTATTTCTAATGACATCATCCCCCCAATTATACTTTGTTTCTCGAAAATTGTAACACTTATACCAAATTTCCTTAAAAAAAAGGCAACTGTTAATCCGAGAGGTCCCGAACCTATGATTGCTACTTTTTTTCCTGTATCCTTCTCACACTTAAAATATTCTTCAGGTGGATCGAAATTATCAACAATATAACGCTTTACCATTGGAATTTGAATTGGGTCACCTTTCTTCCCAGCAGTACAATGAAGTTGGCAATATCCCGGACACACTCTCTCTACGCTTCTAGGAAAAGGATAATGTTCGTAAATAATCTTGAGAGCCTCCTCAATATTGTTCTCTAATATACTTCCTATAATTTCTCTAGAATTACAATGAGTAGGACAATACTTCATACAAGGAGGGGGTTTCACTTCAGGATCACTCTTTTTAAAACACTGATAGCATCGTTCGCATTCTTTAATAACTTCTTCAAGCTTTAAATAACCAAAATTAACTTCATCAAAATTATTAATCCTTTCATCAATAGGTAAGTAATGGCGTTCTATAGCAATTTTACTTCTTACTCTTTTTGGTTTTTCTTCTGTCAATGTGTTTACTCCTACTCCTCGATAAAAAAAGAGAAGTCCAATTTTTATTTTTAACTATTTTAAGTTATTAATCTCATGAAGTTTACTCTTGAACCAAAATAATTTTAAGTACTACTTAACCTTATTAAGTCATGTTTTAATCTTAATTTAAGTTGAATATAAAATATTAAAAATACGTGAATAAATAATGTCAAATGTAATTTGGCAGAAAGCGGCTAAAACACTCGTTAAAATTAGTGGGAATCCACTTTTTCAAGCTAATGAAACATTAGTAAACTTAGTAAAAACTTTACTCAACGAAAAACAAGCGAAGTTTATTACATACTTCAAGAAAGCTGTCTCTACTTTTGAAAAATTAAAAGAAAAATCAGGTATGGATGATAAAGAATTAATGGAGATGTTAAATTCGATAATGGATATTGGTGTTATCATGGATTTTCCTAATAAAGATACTGGTATAATGGACTATATTCTATTAGCACCACTTCCATACTTATGGGAATATTCACTTGTAAAAGAAAGTAGATTGGATAAGAAGAAAAAACTTGCTCAAATTCATGAAAAAATGACTGAAGAAGGTATCGAACTTACCCAAAAAAATTATGAAGGAATAAAACAACTATTCAAGACTCAATTTCCTCCTCTCACGAGAACTATTCCCATTGAAGAGACTTTAGGAGTCCCCCAGGAACAAACTCTTCCCTTTTATGAGGCTTCTAAAATCATTGATAAGCAGGACATTCTTTCTCTTTCAGACTGCCCTTGTAAGCTAAACAGTAATCTTATAGAGGAAAACTGCAAAGTAACGGATGATATAAGAAGATGCTTTCACTTTGGAAACTCGGGACGTTTTTTCATTGAACATGGTTTTGGTGAATCTGTTTCGAAAGAGCGAGCAAAAGAAATCTTAAAAGCAGCAGCAGATGAAGGACTCATTCATAAAGCATTCCACTACTTCTTTGATCCACAAAAAGGTGAAGAGGCATTATGTAACTGTTGTAAGTGTTGTTGTGTTGTTTTTCAAAGTTATCATAGAGGAATTTGGCCGTTTCATACACTAACGTCATATATAGCCAGGTTAGATGAAAAAAAATGTAAGGGTTGCGGAATCTGTGTAGAAAAATGTCCCATCGAAGCTGTTTCTCTAATTAATGATAAGTCCCACATTGATGAGACTAAATGTATAGGTTGTGGTGTATGTGTTCATCATTGTCCTGAGAACGCGAGGAACTTGGAAAAAACAGAGCTTCGGAATGTCTACCTTCCACCCATAAAACGTTGAAGTCAGATACTTATTAAAATTTTTATTTTAAAATCTCCGAGATTAAAGCATTTTCTATTTATTATTATTAAATTCTAAGCATTAATAATTTAAAATGCGTAGATTTAAACAATTGATTCTCTCTTTTATATTAAGTAAATTTAGATTATTACGAGATGGTCAAAATGTATAAAAAAATTCTAATAGGTATTGATAATTCCGAACATGCAATGAAAGCAGTAGACAAAGCCATAGAATTTCATAAAAATGACAATAGTGAAATCGTTGTATTTCATTCTGTTATGCATAAATTTTCTGATATCACACCTACTTTTGGTTTGGCTGCACCTATTTCTGCACCACTCACTTATGAAATAAATCGAGGTCGAGTAAATGAAGCACTTGACTTAATGGAAACAGTAAAGAAGAAATTTGAAGAAGCTAATATTCCAGTTGACACAAGACTAACATATGACATTGGACCTCAATATTATATTGTAAATCATGTTGAAGAAGAAGGTTTTGATTTGGTGATTTTAGGATGCGGTGGTGAACATTCCAAATTAAGACGCACAATATTAGGGACGGTCCCAGAATATGTGTTAAATCATGCAAATAGCCATGTTTTAATTGTTAAATAATTATAAATCGTTATATTTTTCTCTTTTTTAACTTTATAAATTGCTAATAACTTTAATTAATCTTTTTGACAGATAGGGCAGAAAAAACCATGTCTACCAGATATCTCAAATCGCTCTATTTCATTATTACATCTTGGGCATCGTTCTTCTTTCTTACGATGTGGAATTAAAAAGTTATTGGGATAAGTGCTTAAGTCTCCTTGTTTTTTAATTCCAAATTTAAGAACTTCTTTAATATTCGTAAAAAACTCTTCAATTTTTTTTTCATCTAAAGAATCCAGTTTTGTTTTTGGATTTAACTGTGATCTGAATAAAATTTCATCAGAATAGATGTTACCTATGCCTGCGATAAAACTTTGATTTAATAACGCATTTTTTAAAATAGCAGATCGTCTTTTTAACGCTCCAGAAAATTCTTCAAAACTCATTTTATAAGCATCTGGGCCTAATTTTTTTAGTTGGAGAAATTCCTCAATGGAGTCCGCAACGTCTAATTTTCCAAACATTCTTTGGGATATGTATGCAAGATTAAAATCGTTTTCAAACTTGAATACTACTTTACTATATTTTGGTTCTTCCTCTTCATTATTGTAGTATTCTAAATCACCGGTCATACCAAAATGCATAACTAAATATTTCTCTCCTAAACTAACTAAAAGATATTTTCCATGACGAGTGGATGATTCGAATTTTTTACCTATCACTAATTTTCTTAGATCAGATACCTCAATATTTAAAATTCTATTATCTATTATCTTTACTTTTTTAACGACTTTATTTAAAGAAGTTTTATCTAAATAGCGTTTAAAAGTCTCCACTTCTGGAAGTTCTGGCATAATTATTAAAATAAATTTTGGCTAGACTTTAAATTTATTCTCTCTTCAGCAAAAGTAATTTGAGATTCCTCCCAAAAACAAAATAGTGAGAGAAAAACTTGGGATGGGCTTTTAGAAATATAATTGAATTCTTTTTTATTTAAAATTCCTTTTTTTCATTTCTCATCTAAAAATCTAAATATGTACGTAAATTAGATGAACAATCAATGATAAGTAAAAGTACAATTATTGAAAAATTTCATAAAAATTTAGAAGGTAAAGGATATAAAGGACAGATTGTTCACGCTAAGCGCATTCCAGATTTAAGGGATGACATACGAAAGCGTCGTGAACAGAATCTTATTTATCCACCATTATATGAAGAATATAAAACATATTTCGAATTTGAACCTAAAGTAGAATTCGATCAGATTAATTCTCTCTTTATTATTGCTATTCCAGTTCCACAGTTTAAAGCTATTTTCCATTGGAATAACGAAGAGCTTTCTCTAATAATACCTCCTACTTATTTATATACGTTAGATATTATTAACCAAACGAAAGATTTTCTGACCAACATTCTTAGTTCTGAAGGATATAACTTAGAATACGCTCAATTACCTCAAAAAACATTAGCCGTGCGATGCGGATTGGCAGAATATGGGAGAAATAACATTACCTACGTTTCAGGTATGGGAAGCTTCTATCGTTTAGCAACGTATTATTCTGATTTTCCTACTGAGCAAGATAACTGGCAAGATCTCCGAATGATGGATTTGTGTAAGGAATGCTCTGCCTGTGTTCGAAAGTGTCCCACTGGTGCAATTCCTAAAAGTGATCGTTTCCTCCTATATGCAGGGAGATGTTTAACTTATCATAATGAACAGCCGGGTGAGATTCCTTTTCCAGAGTGGATTGATCCCTCATGGCATAACTGTCTAGTAGGTTGTATGCACTGTCAAAGAATCTGCCCTGCGAATAAGAAAGTGAAAGATTGGATTGAACCTGGTCTAATTTTTACAGAAGAAGAAACTCAATTGCTCATGAATTTACAAGAACCAGATAAAGTCCCTGAGAACTTAATGAAAAAATTTAAGGAGTTTGATTTTAGTAATTATCTAGAGGTTTTCCCCAGAAATTTAACCATTTATTTGAAATAGTGAAAATTATGAAAACACTTAAGTTACCTAATGGAGAAATCATTACATACATAGATAAATTATCCGCACTTGATATATACGATGAGATCTATGTTAAAAACGAATATCTTCGTTATGGAATTCAAATAAATGACAATGATATCATTTTTGATGTAGGGGCAAATATTGGTTTGTTTTCTCGTTACGTAGCAAGTAGAGCCAAAAACTTACAAATTTTTACCTTTGAGCCTGTGCCCATAATATTTGATGTTTTAGAGGAAAATCTCAAGAATATACCAGCCCAAGTTAAAAATTATAATGTTGGATTAGCTGAAAGAGAGGAAATTACGGAGATTCATTATTACCCAAAAGTAAGTTCTGATTCTGCTATTATAGAATTTGATTGGGATTTGAAAGTTAGTCAAATTTCTCGTAATTTTAAGGAAACTGTTGCTGATTTTATCCCGGGTTTAAAATATGTACCAAAATTTATGCGAAAAAGTTATATCAAGAGGAAATTGAAACGTATGTATAAAGCTGAAATAATTCCATGTAAATTACGAACAATCTCAGAAATAATCCAGGAAAATAATGTCAATGTCATAAATTTAATGAAAATCGATGCTGAGAATTACGAATTCCAAGTACTTGCTGGAATTAAACAACCCGATTGGGATAAAATCCAACAAATCTCTATGGAAGTTCACGAACATATCGAAGGCGGAAAAAATCTTCTTAATAAATTAGCAGAAATGTTAAAAAACAAAGGATTTTATGTCACTAAAGAAAAACATGGACGTTTTTCCCTTATGGGGGTCTACATGCTTTATGCTAAAAGATAATTAATATATTAAAGTTAATTGAGCCAGTTCGTATTGAGTTTAGGACGAGTTGGGCATCGTTTATATTTTACCCGGGGAAATCCAATAGTAAATACTCCCGATACATAATCAGTGAATCCTAAAATATCTTTTCGAATATTAACGAATGTATTTAATGGATCTTGAGCCCATCCTATCCAGCAAGTTCCTAATCCCATACTTTCTGCAGCAAGCATTCCATATGTAATAGCAATCGTTGCGTTTACAAGTTCTAATTCAGGGCTATGCAAGATAATAACATGGGGGGCTTTATGAAAAATAGGATCTATTCCCATCTCCGATTTAGTTTTCATTACCCATTTATTTGACTCGGAAACATTGGGATCTTCAAATATTTTTTCAGTAATATCATTAGATAATTGTTGAATCTTTTCTTTACCACTTAATAGAGTACATTTTAATGTCCGGATGTTAACTCCAGTGGGTGCATATTTCATTGAATCTAACACGTGATTTAACATCTCTTTAGGCACAATCTCTTTCTTATATTGTCTAATGGACCTTTTACATCGCAAGAGTTGATGAAGATTCTCAAATGGAATTATTGAACCGATATTTTGAATTTCTTTAAACTCAATTGTTTGTCCATCCATCTCCTCCCGTAAAATTGCATCCTCTGGGCAAATCGCTATGCAATGTCCACATGAAATACAGCCCCAATCTTCATGAAATTTCACATTATTTGTATTTTTATCCAATACAAAGCGTAACGCAACACATTCAGGAACACAGCTCCTACAATTTGTACATTTTTTTCTATCTATTCCTAATATTAACATTTTATCCACAATTTAGAGACATTTATTGAATTTAATAAGTAATATAAAATAAAAGTTAAACAATCAATTTATTAAAGTTGGATAGGTCCAGATTTTCGACTTATCCCAACCACTTGTTCTGTAAGCATACCAAAATCAAATTGGATATACATAGTCCTTCTACGCATCATTGTCTCCAAAAAGAATAATCTAATTGAAAATATCTCTTCATCTCTTATAAAGATAGGAAATTTAGTCCATTTAGCATAATAGTAGACTTTATTGCACAATGCTAATCCTCTTTCGAAGAAATCCATTTCTTCCGCATTCAAGACTGTATTAAACTTCACAATCTCTTTCTTTTTAGAAAAATGAAATCTTCTTTCGATACTTAACGAAAGCTCATTTCCTTCAATTCCATGATTATAGATTGCGTACGAAAAGGGTAAAACTCCAGGTAGATATTTCTGATGATCTTTTAGTTTTAAACCAAACCAAACTTTCGCTGCTATTCTATATATATAATAGGAGATGTAAAAGGCGGTAAAAATATTTAAAAGAATTTTAAAAACATTAAAATTGACAGAACTCGCATGAAGCGACGCAGTAAGAATAATAAAACACAATGAACATATCATTGTAAATAAACTCCCTGCTTTTTCAACATAAAAACTATGCTCTTTTTTAGATATAGGATATAAGTAAGGAATTTTTGTAGTAGTTAGAAGGTCCATCGATACATGGAGTCCGTAGAAGGACATTCCTATAAGCCAAACTATAAGAAAGGGTTTTTGTCTAATAGCGGAGTAAAAAAATCCTATTATTGCTGATAATATTACACCTATGATATAAGAATGGGAACCTGCACGATGCTCAAGATAATTAGATTTAATTATTCGTTTTAAAGGTGATAAAAACACATCTAAATCTGGTAAAACTGAAAAAAATGATGCAAGAAAAATATAATCATATGTTGTACCCCCTAAAAAAAGATTATACAGGAGAACTCCAAAAATTAGATGTGTGAAAAAATCCATGATGAGAATGTCTTGCGATAACTCTTTTAGAAAATAATTGAAAAAATTTAATCTTTTCACTTAACTATTATTAGTTATTTTTCATTTACGTATCTTTTATAAAAATTTGATAAATCTATGAAATTTTGAGATAGATTATTTAACGAGTTCGTCTAAATTATATTAGTGAAATCTTATAAAGAGGTCGATTTAAAATTTCGGAAAAAAAATGGCAAAAAGTAGCTAGAAATTTTGTAAATGCTGGAGGGGTACCTATTCCGATAAGTAATACGGTAATTAATATACTTCAAACTCTAATAACGGAAGAACAAGCAAACTTTCTTCTCACTTTCAGAAAACGCTCATTAACTTTTGATCAAATCAAGGATAAATCTGAATTAGATGATGCCGGAATAAGGCTAATGCTTAATGATTTAATGGATAATGGAATAATAATGGGGATTCAAAGCAGCTCTGGTATTATGGTTTATTATTTAGTCTCTATACTTCCCGGTCTTATTGAATATCCTTTTATGAGAGGTGAAAAAGGGGAAAAGCAAAAAAAATTAGCTCGATTAATGAATACATTATTCAACGAACTGAGTAGTTTGACACAAAGCAATTACGATTTGATGGTAAAACAATTAAGTAGTGGCAACCCAATGGATAGGGTCATACCTGTTGATATGGAGATTGATATACCTAGAGAAATAGTTTTACCTTATGAAGATGTTAAAGGCATTATAGAAAGAAATGATCTTATCAGTATTAATTACTGTTATTGTAGAAACTGGAAAGATAACCTTGGTGAACCCTGCAAATTAGACACTCCAGATTTAACTTGCTTTCAATTTGGAAAATATGCTCAATTTTTAATAGATCATAATTTTGGTAAACTCATCTCAAAAGACGAAGCATTGAAAATTATAAAAGAATCCGAAGATTCTGGACTTATTCATAAAGCCATTCATCTGAGAAATCCTGGACAAGAGGAGCAAGCTTTTTGTAACTGCTGTAGTTGTTGTTGCCAGTTTTTCCAACTATATAAGCGAGGTATCTTTCCGTTTCATACTTTAACCTATTATCTAGCAGATTTAGATAGCGAAAAGTGTACAGGATGTGGAATTTGTATTGAAAAATGCCCCATAGATGTGATTAAATTAATTGAAGATCATTCTGTAACAAATTTAGATAGATGCATTGGCTGTGGATTATGTGTTTATCATTGTTCAGAGAAAGCTAGGACTTTAAAGCGCACTGGACTTAGAGATGTTTATCTCCAACCTCCAAAGATTGCTGAACTCAGTCAAAATTAACTTTTTACCAGAAATGCATAGGTAGAACACATTGGAATATGAGGATTTTTAATGGGAACAGATATTTATATGCAGATCGAAGTAAGAATAGATGGAAAATGGGAATGGTTACAGTCTTTCTTTCCATATTATATTAATAAAGATCTTACCATAGTACCAGATGACAGAAATTACATTCTTTTTGCTATTCTTGCTAATGTAACAAATGGCTATAATTTTAACGGTTTTCTACCAGAAAAACTTTATAATCCTATTGATAAACCAAGGGGAATACCGGAGGATATTAGTGAAGATCTTAAAGATGCTATCGAAAACGAGCAGATACTAGGTGAACATTCATTTAGTCATTTAAATGGAAAGGAATTGAGAGAATATGACTGGGAACAAATCACTAAATTAAGAGGATTAGTCACTATGAATGAGTATAAAATATTTCAAGAGACGGGAGATCCAAAGGCTTGGGTTGGGCGTGTTAATGAAAAGACAACCAAAATAATTTCCAACAAAAAAATGGATGATTTGATTAAAAATCAAGAAAATCACTATGAAAATGTTATATACTTGACTCAAATCGAATTGGAGAAACCATATAAGGAAATAGTTGGAGGGTATAGTTACTGGTCTTATAGTCAAATATATGACAATTTAATCGGTGATAAATATCATAATAAAATTAAACCTGAAGATATAAGAATCGTATTTGGGTTCGATTCTTAAACCCATTACCAATAAATTATTTACTTTCTTTAACCTTTAACCAAATGTATTAAATATTTAGCAATTATACTATATTATTAACCATCTTTAAGAATGCTCTAAGAAAAAAATGACTGAATGTGAATATTGCGGGCAAGAAGATGCTGTTATAGAGATTGATCATCATTTTTTCCATAGAGAATGTTATTCTAATTTTGTTAAGGAGCATAAAAATAAAAATAGAAAAATAGGTGCTGTATTCCTTCTAGTAGTCATTTCAATTGGACTAGGATTAGTTTCTCTTATAAAAGGTTTTGATTTAGTACTTATTGCTTCAATAGTTCTTTTTTTTATTTTCTTATTCCTTTTATGGTTTTGGCGTATAATACCATCATTCCATCGATTATTAAAGAAACTAAAATCGAAATTAGAAACAGATCAAGAGTTAAATTAAGCCAAAACCTTTTTCAATTAATTCTTTCAATTTTGATGTAAATTGCGCTGCGGGAGCTCCATCAATAATATCATGATTAAAAGAGAGGGTAATATTTATGAATTCTCGAGGTTCTATACTTTCTCCAACATACCTTGGCTTTTTTGTAATGCCTCCGGCGGTTAATATTAGGGGATGTCCAGGATATGGTATTGTCCATCCTACATCTTGCCCAAACATACCTACCGCTGATACTATAACCGTACCCGCATACTTTTTTACTCTGAAAGGATTTCTTATCATTTTTGGACCGATTAGTTTTCGAAATAAACGAGGCAATCTTAAATAGTTTTTCATCAGATTATTGTAATTTTCAATTTTAACTTCGTCAATTTGGGCTGCTCGGATTTCTTCATGTATCTCTTTGAATGATTTTTTATTTGCAGCACGGATTATACAGATATTCGGTATGTACTCTCCTTGTATCTCCCTTGCTACAATGGCATTAATATCAATATCATTAAATACAATTAATTTCTTCTTTTTAAATCGAAAAGCATGAACCAGCTTATTCTCTTCAACTGCTTTTCCAACACATTTAATTATAAAGGCTGTGAAAGAGAGTTTTTCTCCAGATGTTTTAAAGTGATCGTCAATATAAGCTCGTGGTTTCGTTACATCGAATTCTACGAGGGAATGGATATGATGGCTTTTTTCAAAATAAGAAAATGTTTCAGCAACTACCCTCCTTACTTGAGGAAACGGTTG
>JBHLRJ010000055.1:0-24649 GCA_048882645.1 Candidatus Thorarchaeota archaeon | reverse complement strand
AAAGATGTAATAATAAAAAAGTTATTTGAGATGATAACAAATTGAGTTTAGTATGTAGTAGTTGCGGAAGAGTTGTAGAAACATTGCCTATTCATTGTGGGTATAGTATTACTATCAACAAAGAAACTAATCAATGGGAATGTAATATGAAAAATTGTGGCACTATCTCTTTTAATGATTTTCTCTGTGAAACTTGTTGCACCAACAGAAACATAATGAACATTACAAAATCAATTGAGCGCTTAACAAAAGTAAATGAAGAATTTAATGATGAATTAACTCCTTATAATAGAAAGATTATACAAACCACACTAAATGATTCAAATTTCAATTATTGGGTTACGTTAGGTGAAGGAGAATTCAAATGTGGGAAAGGTGAAATGGAAGGAGCTAATGTCATTGTGTCGTGTCCTCAAGAGATTATGAATCAAATTCTTTTAGGAAATAGCGATGCTTTTAGTGAATTTTTGAAAGGAAATCTCAAGCTAGAAGGGGACCTTCAATACGCAGTTGTCTATTTTGATCTCATTAAACTAGCTTTAGAAATTGGTTCTGAAATAGGTGGTGTTCCACTTGAATAGGACATTCATTTGGGGCCATAGAGGTTCAGGATTTATCGGAGTTCAAAATACACTCCCTTCATTCCAAAATGCAATTAATATGGGAGTTGATGGGATTAAAACTGAAGCACAATTATCAAAAGATAACGAGATTGTTCTTAGTTTTTACAAAAGTCTTAAAATCAATGGAGAAGAGTTATTGATGAATAAATTAGATCTTGATGAGATTAAAAAATTTAAACTTGAAAATAATGAGTCTATTCCTAGTCTTCGTGAATTATTTGAAAATTTCAAAAACTATGATATAAGGTACAATTTTGATATAACCGTTCCCGAGATAGGAATTGAAATAATTAAACTTGCTCGGGAGTTTGATTTAGTTGATTATATAGAACTTGGAAAACCTTCAATATATCCCGATCCTCTTCCTGTTATATTTTCTAAAATCAGAAAATTCGATAAAAACGTGACTCTTGTTAATTCAGTTTCACTAAAACACACATACATTAATGAGGAACACTTGGAATTGAAAAACATGAGAGAATTAAATATAAAAGTTATAAACATTTATCATAATTACTCCAATTTCGAATTGTTTAAACTCGTAAAAGATAATGGATTTAAGTATTATGTATGGGGCGTGCTTTTTAAACGTTCTTTTGAAAAATTCCTAAAAATGAGATATAACGGAGAATACATAGATGCTATAATGTCTAATTTACCTGACAGATTAATAGAAATGAGAAATAAAATCCAGGGCCTAAATCAGTAAAGTAGAAGAAGAATTATTCTCGAATGCTAACTTTTCTCTTTAATTATTTATTTTAATTACTAAAACTTAATTTTAAGTTGATTAAAAGGAATAGGGATATAAAGAAGTAAAAGTGAGATTTCGCCCCCTTATCTCCCTAAGCAGAGTTTATGACAGATACTATATATAATTTCCGAATTGAAACTCTACATAGAGTCTAAGATTATTAGTAGATAGGTGAAATTAACACGAAAACCTATATTTATACATTGATTATATAGTAGTAAGCAATATTAAAAAGATTAAATTTAATTAATGTTCGTCGAATTTTTTTACTATTTGAAGGAACGATTACCTATAAGTATAACCGAATATATGACTCTACTTGAAGCCCTTAACAAAGGTCTTATTCATAATATGGTCGAGTTTTATTACACTTCACGGTCGATCCTCTGTAAAAACGAGCACCACTTCGATATCTTTGACATTACATTTGCAAACTTCTTTAAAAATGCGATGGTGCAATTTCCGGAAGATTTTAAACAAGAGATTTGGGACTGGCTCCAAAAACCTATTACATTACCAGAACTTCTTGAAGGACTAGAACTTTTGTTAAATGAATATCAACAATATCTTACAGTTGTTGATATAGAGGAATTGCTGGAAGAATTGTTTGAAAAATTTAAAGATAAACTTGATGATATGCTTATTGTAAACGCACCAGAAGATATCAAGAATGAAATTTTTCAGTGGTTACAAAATAATCTTGAAATGTTAAGTGCTAATGCAGCCATGCAGAATATAGCAGACCAATTTTCAAATCTCGAAGATTTACAAAAACGATTAGAAGAATTGATGCAAGAACAAGATGAAGAACATAATTTTGGTGACCATTGGATTGGAACTAGAGGAACATCACCGTTCGGACACTCAGGAGAAAATAACATAGGTATGCGAATTGGGGGTGGTGCTGGAATGCGTACAGCTGTCCAAATCGCTGAAAAACGGATATTTAAAGACTATCGAAAGGACATAGTATTGGACACCAGACAAATTAAGGTTGCTTTAAAACGTTTGAAAAAGCTTGAAGAAATTGGAAAACGCGATGAGCTTGATTTAGATCAAACTATCGATAAAACTGCCAAAAACGGAGGAGATATCGAAATTGTGTTTGACAAACGTAGAAAAAACGACGTCCGACTTCTTTTACTAATGGATGTAGGAGGGAGTATGACTCCCTATGCCCATCTCGTAAACCGTCTTTTTTCTGCTGCAAATAACATGTCCCATTGGAAAGAATTTAAGCATTTTTATTTTCATAATTGTATTTATGAATCAATTTATCTAAATGCTCGAAGAAATCCAGAAGAATCAATTGATTTCACTGAATTTCTACAAAAATACGATAAAAAACATAAAGTAGTCATCGTAGGAGATGCTGCTATGGCAAGTTGGGAATTAACAGAGAAGTATGGATCAATTTATTATTACCATAGAAATGAACTTCCTGGAATATATTATATCCGAGAGCTTGCCTACCATTTTAAAGATAATATAGTATGGTTAAATCCAGAGTTAATTAGACCCGAATGGGCTCCCTGGACACGTAAGATCATCTCGAGTATTATTCCAATGTTTGATTTGACAATTGAAGGAATCGAGGAAGCAATGGACTACCTTAGAAAAAGCGGGAAAAACATGTTTACTACAGTGCATATTTTGAAAGGATTAAATTACTAGATTTTTAATCAGTTTAAACTAATTTTCAAATATTACCTTACTCATACCTTTTTCTATATAGAGAACAGAAAATTTTCTTGACTATTGATCCAAAATGTTGAATTTCCTTATTGTTTACTATAGATTCAAAGAAATTCTGTTGAAAATTCAATACACTTGTTTTCCATATTTCATAGTTATATGGTATCGATAACTGTTTGATTTTATTAGTAAGGAGTTTTGCATTTTCTACATACTTATGTAAATCTGCTATGGTTGGATCAAACTTGTGAAGGAAAATGAAAAGTTTAAAATTCGAGTCAATCTTATCGTTAAACTCTACTATAAGATCCGTTAGTTTGGTTAAATATTTAACAGATTTTTCGTAATCTTCAAAATTTTGTACATTAATGAAAAATATCAATTCATTTATAAGCATAAATATTAAATCTTTTTCTGCTATCCACCTTTCGCGATATCTTGTTGGTCCCGCTAATTCCCAAACAAAAAAATGTTGATTATTAAAAATAAATTCTTCAATTCGACGCCCTCTCGTTGGCAAAATATTTTTTAAGTCTATTATTTTTTTATGTTTTAATATTTCGATTATTGCTGTTTTTCCAGTATCTTCAAGTCCCATAAATAATACTTTTCTCATTAGCTCTTCTCTTATGATTTTTCATATCATACTATCTTCCCCTCAATACAATTTGTTAATAATAATCTTTACATTTATAATTTGAGAGAGTAAAATTATGCTTAATAATCTACTAAAGAAAAAGATTTTTCAACTCAAAATATAGATTGTCCTATTTAGAAAAAATTCAAGTTAACTTTTCTATTCCTCAGTTAGCTTTTTGATATGTTCAACACCATATATCGCATCATCAGCATAGTCATCTGCTCCAAATTGTTTTGCCAACTCAAGGTTAAATGGAGCCCCTCCCACAATCAATTTAACTTTATCTCGTAATCCTGCTTCTTGTAGTGCTTTATGAACAACCTCAACTTGATCTGCAGTCATAGATAATAATGAACTTAAAGCTACAACTGAAGCTCCTGTCTCTTTTACTTTATTTACAATGACTTCTGCATCAACATCTCTACCCAGATCATACACTTCAAAATTCGCACTTAAAAGCAATATTGCCAGTAAATTCTTCCCTAAATCATGTTGATCGCCTTTAACGGTTGCTACTACAACTTTTATCTTTTCTTGAGCTCTATCTGAAACTGATAAGGCAGGTTTTAAAACTTCAAGTCCCACTTTCATAGTATCTCCAGCTAACACAAGTTCACCTAAAAAATATTCGAATTCTTCATAGCGACGACTTACTTCATCCATTCCTTTTGTTAACGCAGTTAAAATCTCAAACGGATCCTTCCCATCTTCTTCAAGTGCAATTCTAACAGCATCTGCTATATCATCCAGTTCTAATTCTACAATAAGTTCAGTTAATTCTTCAAAATCCATAGTATATAACCAAATATAGTAAAATTCCTTTAAATTACCCTAATTCCATTTTAATGAATGATAGTTATTACTACTCTAACTATTTTAAAAATTTTTTTAAAGAACCAAACTTAATTTTACCTATGACTTTATCAAAACAAGAACGTGTGATTCGCGCATTAGAGCGTGATAGTGAACCAGATAAGGTCCCAATTCACTCTCTTGGTTTTGAACCGACAGGTACATCATATAAGTATTATTTAAAATCTGCAGAATATAAGGAAAATAAGATAAATATTGAAAATGAATTTTCAAAGGAAACCTATCGATGGGCTGGAGACATAACAGAACAGCGGTTCTGGAATGTTGACTGTCATACAACAGATCCTTGGAGACATAAAATGAAGTCGTCAGTAGCTGACCCTCCTCCCGAATATCCTGGGGGTTATTTACTTCCAACTAGTGGGAGAGTTTTTAAAGTGGTAGAACAAGTCGAAACAGGTTTGTCATATGCTTGGTATATGGATGGATATTTTCGCACACCTGAAATATTACATAAATATTGGGATGAATACGGAAAACCTTCGGAGCAGATCAATGATGAAGTAAATTATTCACCAAAAATTTGGGAAGAATTCGTCAAAAGCCTATCGCCTTATTTTTATTCAATGGCTCGTCTAATGATTGCTATGAATGAGGCTCTTTTTGAAGGAATGACCGTAAGCAGAGTAACATACCACATGAGAAAAAACCCTGAATTTATTCATGAAGTCATGAGTGAATATACAAAAGTAAATCTGGAATTTGTAAAAAGATATGCTGAAGCAGGTGTAGAAATAGTTTTCTATTATGATGATTTGGGTTATAAGGGGCGATCTATGTACTCTCTTGAGAACTTTCGAACTTTTATATTACCCTATTATAAAAAAATATATCAAGAGTGTAAGAAACATAGCATGTTTATTATTCAACATTCCTGCGGTTATATTGATAATCTTCTTCCAGATATGGTTGATGCAGGATTAGATTGTATTCAAGCGTTAGAACCTGCTGCAGGAGTAGAATTAGCACATTTAAAGGAAACTTTGGGAGATAGAGTAAGCTTTATGGGGGGAATGGATGCTACTAGAATATTAAGTTTCGGGACACCTATTGAGGTTGAAGAAGAGGTAAAAAGGTGTATTAAAGCAGCGGGAAGAAGAGGCGGGTATTTTGCAGGCCCGAGCCATAATATCTTAAACGTACCTTGGGAAAATATATTAGCTTTCCGTGCCGCAATAGAAAAATATAGAGATTATCCATTAAAACTATAGTATTAAATTATTCATATTATCATTTAACCTAATCTGACATTTGTTATTTTAAGGCTCATGTTCTTTCCTATAAATAGAGAAAAAATCTAAATAATTTTTAAATTTTCTACACTTATTTGAAAATTGGAGGACTAATAATAATTATGAGCTTTTTTTTTTTGATTAGATTTCTGAAAAAGTTCCCAAAATGAAAAGAGAGTGATTAGAAAGTGAATGATAATGTTGATCTTAAACACTTAGAGAAGAAAGTTTGGCTTTCTACATTCCAAGATGGACTTTGGGACATATACTTTGGTTTAATTATCATGGGAATGGGGCTCGCCCCGCTAGGGAGATTTTTAGGTCTACCAGAAACCATTGGAGTTCTAATGCTAATCTTTAGCTGGGATATGGTCGCAGCTTTGATCTTTATATTAGGAAAAAGATATATTTCTAGACCTAGAATTGGTTTTGTCAAATTTGGACAAAATCGTAAAAAAAGAAATAAGCTCTTAGGTGTGTTTTTAGGTATAAATGTTGGATTGACTGTTATAATGTTTATCTTTACTTTGGTGGGGAGTTTTCAAGTAAGATTACCCGGATTCCTTGTGATGTTGATTATTGGGTTGTTATTTATTACTACACCTTTTAGTTTAATAGCTTATTTTATCCAATTAAAACGTATATATCTATATGCATTAATAGGGGGATTTAGTCTATTTTTTAGTGAATTGTTATCTTCATATTTTAAGGATCCTCTTAATGACGTTATAATTTTTATTCCCTTTGGTGGAATGATTCTAATCTTTGGAGTTATCATTCTAATACATTTTTTAAACAAATATCGGTTAACAAAAAATGAGGTGTCCTAATAGATTTCAGAGCAAGTTGATCTTGAATATTTAGAGAAAAATCAATTTAATACTTCTTTGCTTTTGAAGAAATCTAAGTTTATGATTAAAAAAAAGATTATATTTTTTAGTAGCTAAATTTTAGCTTATACATCTCCAGCTTCTGCTGCTTTTTTTGCTTTTTTTGCTCTTCTTTTTTCTATCCATTTATAACCAGTAAAACCCTTGCCTTTTTGTGTGGTATATTCTTTTAGAGCTTCTAAAATTTTCTTTCTCGATCTTACCTTAAAATCTTTTCCCGACTCGAATTCGTAGCTTATATCTGGGTTTTTCCCTCTAAATATCAGAGTGAAATATACAAATCTGGGTCCAAATATTAAACCTTGGGTCGAAGGTACCATCGCCATTGATTCTCTTTTTGTAATTTCAATCTCATCAAAATCATCCCAATTAATTCGAAAATGAGGTTTATGTGGAACCATTATATCAATATACTTATCTGTGATAATAAAACGCCTCATTTTGCCTAGTCCGCGTAAATAGCATTGAGCCCATATTAAAAAAAGTATTATTATTGGCCAAATGATTAATAATGGTATTAAGGCTTTACCGGGGTATTCAACCCCTATAATAAAGGAGACCAAAACCATAAAAGCTACAAAAATAGCCAGACAAATTATACTCCCGATTAATGATCCTTTTAAATTTTCAAATATTTCAAAATACTTACTCCCTGCGGGTTCAAGTCCAGTTCCACACTTTGTGCAATAATTATCAGTGGATTTATTAAGAGCACCACACTTGGGACATATTTTTTGGATATTCATATTTTTCATCATTCTCAACTTGGACTACTTAATTGAAAAATTATGAATTAAATTGAAGACCTAATTTTAAATGTTTTGATATTATCATTTGAAGGAGAAACAAAAAATAGTGAGATATTAATCAATTAGCCGTAAATACTTATTTTCGACTGATACACTTAGTGAATCATAAAATAAAGAAGAATATTTTTCATAAAATTCCTTCTTTTTCGACATAATGTAGTCTTTTTCTTTTAGATCTACTTTTCCTTTAGCCCAAAAAATACACCCATGGTTATCTAAAACAAGCTCATTTTGTTTTTTAACTATTTCACCAGATTTGATAACATATTCTAAATTATTTAGAGCCGATTTTAAGATATCGGGATTTTCTGAAATATCTACCTCATTAAAGTTTACATCTAAGACGTTTAAATCTCCGTCAGCACCTACTCCAAGATTTCCTTTGATGCTTCCTAAACCCAATGATTTTGCAGGTGCAGTTCTAGTGATGATAATAAATTCAGAAAAATTTAGAGTTTCCTCATTATTTTGAAGAGTATTATCTTTAAGAAAATCTTTATTCATACCCTCCATAAATCTATTTCTAGCTTTTTTGCTCACCAACCATGTAGTTATCTCTGGAATATCTGTAAGATTTGCATAATTTGGAAAATTAAGTGAAAAGGATATTTGTTGTTTATTCTTAATATTTAGCACGATATCAAGAGCATTAGCCCATAGAGTACAATCTTTATAATTATCTTTACTCAAGGCTCTTAGGGATGCAAATAAGTCTCCCTCAAATTCTACGGCAGATGTTATTAATTTTTTAGAGGAATCTATTGAATCCATTGTTAACATGGAATTTATTACTCTTCTATCTGATGTTATTAAAGGATTTAACTGATTGAAACCAACAAATGATAGATCCATTCCAAAGTTTTGATTTTCATTAAAAAACTTGATTATTTCCTCATTATTTCCATCAATAGCATAAGTATTAACATGAGCAACATGTAAAATCTGTTCCCGCTTTAAAGCTAAGGAAGTTTTTGGATTTGATCCAACATTTAATGACTTAATCTTATTAAGAACAGAAAATAAATTTTCTTTACCGATTTCATTTTCATACCCTTCAATATGAATATGAGCAGAATGGGGTAAACCTAATAATTCCACGCACTTAACCGTGTTTTCATACACGTTTAGTGCTGTGAAATTATATAATCTTCCTTGTTGTGCCAAATCCTCTCGGAGCTCTTTAAGGTTCCATTGTTCACATTCAAAAGGATTATAAACTTTAAAACCGAATCCATAAGTTTTAGACAATAAATCTGAAAGAAACACAGCCATATCTTCAACTTTTCCTCTTTGAAACTCAAGCTCTAGAGGCCACATGTTACTGATATTGAGCAGCATTCCCTTATCTAAAACTGGTAATTGTTGAAAATTAAAAACTGTCTGTTTTGCTAAAGATGGAAAAGTATTGGCTTCAAGAATAAAACTATATCCCATTGAGACATAATCTCTGGCAATTTTATCTAGAGTCAGACCATGCCAAATTTCGTTGAATTGAGCATTATTTAAACCTAATAATCTTACCCAATTAACTTGTTGAGAAGCTACGTGGGTATGTATATCAATAGCAGAAGGTATAACTGTCTTACCATTAGCATTTATTTCCTTAATATCCTTATTGTTAGTAAAGCTATCTACTATAGTACCTGACTCAATTAATATATCTTTTTTTTCCCCATTTATGTTGTTGATAGGGTCATACACTAAACCATTCTTTATTATGAGTTTATCCATGATAATTACTTCAGTTCCTTTTTAAGATTTTTTAATATAGTCTTTAGATCGACAGTTTCCTCTCTTGAACTTTCAACATTGGCTCTAATATTCTTAAAGACTAAATGATCCTTGGAGACTCCTGTAATTTGATTTGCCCATATTGAAACAGGCATAAGAATTGTTCCAATAGGCACATCCTCGCTCTGCTTAACTTTGACAATTACTTCTCCATATTCATTAGATAACTTTAAATTTAAACTGGGTGTTAAATTGAGATTTTTAAAGTCTAATGGATTTACTAAACCAATCGCTAAATTTTCTTTTAATGATTGTTTATCTCCTAATGTGTATTCTTTAAGTTGATCATAATCAACCCTTCTTACAGTATTAATAATCATTTCCATAAGCTTGACCTCTTTAATGTTTGGTTATTCTCTTAATTAATTCTGTCAGAATCTCCTCATCAGAGCTAATTCTACTCGGGGGATTTACTATTTTATGAAGTTCCACAGGTACATGGTCTAACCTATAAGCTAATCCCCCACACTCTATTCCAGTAATTGCTGACGGAATAATTACATCTGCAATGTGGAACGTTGCAGATTGCTTGTTATCAATGAGTATCATTGGTTTTGAACATAAAATTTTACTTAAATTCATTGGTAGGTGTGAAATAGGATCAGTCCCGACAATTATAGAGTAATCAAAATCATCATTTTCTATCTTTGACACGATCGTATCTTCTGTTTCAACTAATGAATTATCATGAAATTGTAAACTATGATTTTTCCCATAAAGTGACATGCTCACATGTTCAAAACCTAACATGTTATAATGTCCTCCTAACATCATTACAGACATACGACCTTTTTGCTGTTTAATGTTTATCAGTTGTACTAGTTCAAGAAGCTCTCTGATAACCTCAGAATTTTCTCTAGAGCTCAAGATTCCCTGTCCTAAAAAAATTACTCCGTTCTCTGCATTAGTTAACTGTACAAGAATTCTTTTAAGATCATCCTTATCAATTCCCGCTACACCTTCTGCAGGAATTTTATCTGGTGTGCAACACTCTTCATTTAAAGCTCTAATTAGCTCTAAATCCTTTCCAGGATCAATTCTTAATGCTATATCACGTACACCCATGACCCTAAATGATGCTGTTTTGACAGGATCTATTATAATTAGGGTTTTAATTTCTCGACCTGTCATTCTAAATTTACCTCGTGAAAAGAGTGCTTTATTTAACAAACGAGGTATAGATTCAGCAACATTAGCGCCCCAGAGTATAAGTAAATCTGCCTTATTTATAACTTCCGAAATAGAAGTTAACGTTATACCCGTCTTCTTGGCGGTATTAAGAACTCTACCCTGACAGATTATAGAATTAGAGTCGATAAAGCCGTTAATGCATTTTGCCAATTCTAAAGCCTTTAGTTGAGCTTGGCAACTAACTGTAGAAAAACCATAAAGTAATGGCTTATTAGAGTTTTTTATGATTTCAACAGCGGTACTCAATGCTTTATCTTGTGTTGTCTTTATTAACTCACCATTCTTACGAATCATTGGAGTTAAAATACGATTCTTACTTGTTACAAGATCAAATCTCTCTTTTCCCTTTAAGCAAGAACCTATAACTTCATCGATATATATTCCATCACTATTAATGATAATATCATCACAGATAAGTGAGCAACCTGTACATTCTACTCGTTTACTAACCATTTTAATAACACATCTAAGTTAATCAATTCTATAAAGGCTAGGCATAATCTATTTTAACTGCTTCTCGCGGACAGTATGATTCGCAAACCCTGCATTCTCTAGCTTGCCCCTCCCCTTCAATTCTTCTGCAATATTTAAGGTTCAACAACTCACATTTCCCACCTTTTACTTGAAATAATTGATGTTTCTCAGGTGGATAACTGGGAGCCTTTCCACTTAAAGATGATGGACAATATCTAGCATTAACAGGACATACAGTAACACAAATTCCACATCCATCACATAAATCGCTGTCTACATCTATTCTTAATTCTTTTTCTTTACCTTCTTCTGATCCGAGTAATTCTTTTAAAGTATCATAATTCTTTTTATATTTAGATTCTAAAAGTGGGGTACAATCATCCACC
Organism: Candidatus Thorarchaeota archaeon; assembly: GCA_048882645.1. Taxonomy (GTDB): domain Archaea; phylum Asgardarchaeota; class Lokiarchaeia; order Sigyniarchaeales; family SOKP01; genus Loki-b32. The sequence goes on along the minus strand of JBHLRJ010000055.1, from coordinate 13,291 downwards.
TTTACTTTTCCTTGTAATAAATCTAATGCGAAAGCCATGCATGTCGGCTTCCCACATTTCTTACAGTTTGTTTTAGGTAAAAACTTGTAAAGTTCCATGAAGTTACTAACTGGAATTCAATAACACCTTAAGTTGTATTTTATTATTCACTTTTCAGTTATGAATAATCTATCGAAATTAAAATTTCTTTAGTTTATATCCTATAAAAATAAGATATTAAGAATTAAATTTAGTTACCTTTTAATTCAAAAGCCATACAAGTAGGTTTCCCACATTTTGAGATTATAGTAAAAGCTATAATCTTATGATTTACACCCTGGAACATCAGACGAAACAAATTAACTATAATAAAAGCCATTATTTGTGTTTGCAATACAAATTCCACATCCATCATATAAATCACTATCTATATCTATTCTTTATTTATTTTTCAAATTCCAAAATAAAAAAATATAATTAAACCACAAGAATAATTCATAAAAAATTAACGTAAAAGTTAATACACGTCTTTAGTTTCTTAACACATAAAAGAAGTGATTTATAAAAATGGCAGAAGAAGAGATTCCAGACATAAATTTAAAAGAAATGATGATGGATGAACGCGAACAGAGTATAAAGAAAAACATGGAAAAAATAAAACATAAAATTGTCATTATTTCTGGAAAAGGCGGAGTTGGAAAAACTACAGTGGCAGTAAATCTTGCTATGAGCCTAGCAAGTATTGGTTTGAGGGTGGGGATTCTTGATGTTGATATTACAGGACCTAATGTGCTAAAAATGTTAGGCGTTGACTCGGAGCTTAAACCACGAGTTGATGCAGACGCTAAAAAATTTTATCCTATTAACGGTCCCTTAAATCTAAAAGTGATGAGTATGGCATTTTTAACTCTAACTCCAGATGACCCAGTTATTTGGAGGGGACCAATGAAGATGAGTGCAGTGAGACAATTTTTAGGGGATGCTATATGGGGAGAACTTGATTATTTAATATGCGATTTACCCCCCGGGACATCTGATGAGACTTTAGATATCTTACAATTAATTCCTGAAGAAAATGTAGTTATAGTCACCACTCCTCAAGAAGTTGCCTTAATGGATGCAAGAAAAACCATAAAAATGGCAATGGTAATGCAGAGAAATATCCTTGGTATTATAGAGAATCACTCGGGTTTTAATTGTCCTCATTGTGGAAAATACATTGATTTGTACCCTCCAGGTGGGGCAGAGAAAGCATCTACTGATTTTAAGATCCCCTTGCTGGGGAAAATTCCTTTTGAAACCGAGGTTAGTCAACAAGGAGATCAAGGATTACCCTTTGTATTAAAATATCCAGACAATGATGCTACAAAAGTTTTTAAAGAAATTGTCAAGAAAATTAGAGAGCTCTTAGAGAAATAAGTTTATTCATATTTTTTTTACTTTTTATAATTATTTGGATCCTATAACCTAGATATTACAATTATTTTAAAAAATATAAATTGAAAGATTTTAATAGAGCAAATTTACATTATTCATATAGGCTTTATATTGCGAACATTAGGTATACAAACAGGGATAAAGATTACGACTGAAGAAAGTAAATATCTTAAAGGTATTGTTATTTGTAAAGAGTCAGGAGAGTACTTATTGGATCTTATTTTAGATTCAAAGATAAATGCTGTTTTGTTATCTGCTTTTGTAGGGGCGTTACGCTTGTTTGGTGAAAATTTGGGGGAAATAAAGGAAATTAACATCAAAGGTCTTGACGTAGAAATGATTATAGTTTATAAATATAATCTGATATTCGTTGCCATTCTAGATAAAGAGTATATAATGCATAATATTAGAGAAGAAGCCGAAAAGTCGTTAGATATGTTCTACACACTTTATCGAACGGAGATTAAAAATAATAGTTTTGAGGTTAGCCAATTTCAGTCATTTAAAAAAATTTTGTCTCAACAAATTGAAGATTACTTCGTCAAAATAAAGGATGAAACCGAAATAGGAGATTTTGGCTTTTTTACAGAAGCAATTAAAAAATCGAGAACTAATGGAACCTAAATTTATCTTGAATATTATACCTAAGTCTTCTTTTGAAATATGAGATCTCCAATTTTAGCATTGAATATTCTTTCAAGAAGATTACATTTTACCTTCAACAAGTAATAAACATCTTTATTGGGGATTTGAGTATCATAAAGGCTCTCAAAATTTCCTTGTCCTTTTGTTAATATCACCCCTCCTTTTTTGTAGAAATGTTGTTTAAAAATTTCTGGAGACAAATCTATATCAATGCCAGGAAAAGCGCCTGATTTAACAACCTGTACAATTTTTGTTAAGTTAATAGATTTAGCATCTTCCATTGTGGCATCGTTAATAATCGGTGCCGATCTTACAGAATAAATTACTTCTAAATCTGGGTAGAATTTTATAATAATTGAAATTAATAATTTATCAAATACAATCTCTCCTGCATTATCTCCGATAATTAGCAAGTGATTAGCATTTTTTAATGATTCTTTAAACAGAGAATAATCATTAATTATTAATGTATTTTGATTAAAATTCTCTATATCAGAAACTAAATCTATTTCATGTTGACTAGCAAGATCAATTGTATTTCCTATGGCAGAGGCAATAATAGCTTCAAATAGAGGATTATTAGCATTCTCTATTTTTTTTTTAACATCATCATAAAATTTTAGCGCAAGCTTATTATTTCTCTTTTTAATAATTCGATAAGGATCCTCATCTTTCAAAAATTCAGATATGATTCCATATGCCGTCTTTCCCAAGTAATGAGTAACATTAGATTTTTTATCAAATTTTAATATTTCTTCCATTAATTTCTTCTGGACAGTAATTATTTCATCTCGGGAGACATCAGGCTTAAGAAATCTGAAAGCTTTTAACACTTGGTTAAATATACATCCTATGCATTCTGGTTCCAATTTCATAATTAATAATACATATCATATCTAAAGGATTTTAACATTGTAACTATACTATAATAGAAAACCTTTATTTTTTATGGACTAATCTGTCGTAAAATTTGCTAAGAAGATCTTTTAAATATTTCAAGATTTAATAAATAATCAATTATTTACTGAAAATTGGTTTAAGTAATGTCAGAGACAAAACAAAAATTTAAATTGGGGCATACAACATTAATAGGTTTAGCGTTTTTCACTACGGGTATAGCATGGTCAATGTACAATACTCAAGTTAATATCACTTTATTTCAGTATCTTGGTTCTTATGCCCTTGTAGGAGCATGGATGGCTATGGATAATATTATTGGTGTTATAATACAACCAATTATGGGAACTTTCTCGGATAATACACGTACTAAGCTTGGAAGAAGAATGCCCTATTTACTTGTAGGTATTCCGCTTGCTGCTATTTTTTTTGTTATGATTTCAACCATTAATCCGTCACAAGATCCATTATGGTTGTTACTTCTATGGATGTTCTTCTTTAATATAAGTATGGCATCATATAGATCCCAGGCTGTAGCACTAATGCCTGATTTTGTAAAACCTGTGAATAGAAGTAAAGGAAATGCTGTCATTAATTTTATGGGGGGAGTTGGAGCTCTTGTTGCATACATTTTTAATAAAATTTTAGTCCCAATCAGTTTACTTCTAGCCTTTCTAGCTGTTGCTATAATTATGATGACTGCTCTAATTGTCCTTTTATTTACGATAAAAGAAAGAAAATCCTATAGTTATCAGTTAATTATTGAGACAGAAGAACAAGAAGGAAAGAAAGTTATCGATAAAAAAGATAAACCTAATCTTATTGAAAGTTTCAGGGATATTCTCTCCGAAAAAGATAAATCTACTCTATTCATGCTTTTGGCAATTTTTTCCTGGTTCGTGGGATATCAAGCTTTAGAGGCTCTCTTTACGGTTTACGGGATGGATGTTTTAGGTTTGGAACGAGGAGATGCCGGTTTTATGCTGTTATACGTTGCGATTGCTTTTCTTATAGCAGCACTTCCTGCAGGTATATTAGGTTCAAAAATTGGCAGAAGATTGACAATAAAGATCGGCTTAATACTGTTTATTAGTGCTCTTATCATTGGCTTTTTCTTTCAAACTGAACTGGTTATTACCATAATTTTGTTTGTTGCAGGTGTTGGGTGGGGATTTATTAATATCAATTCAATAGTAATTGTTTGGGAAATGGCGCCAACAAGTAAGAAAATAGGAACATATACTGGGGTATACTATTTTTTTAGTTTCATGGCAGCAATAATAGGGCCTTTTTGGGTAGGGTCATTAACAGATGCATTTGGAAATGCTACATTATTCTTGATATGTACATTTTTCTTCTTGGCTGCTTTGATCTTCATGTTCTTGGTCAGAAGGGGTGAAGTAGAGCTATCCGAGAAAGACCGCATTGCTAAAGAAAAAGCCATCCAAGAACTTTAAAAATATCATCTCTTTTTTTTATTATTTTTATTTTAATTTGAAACAGCAAAATAAAGAAGATTATAGATCTATTTCGATTTTTATATGTTTTATGTTTTCTGGTACAGCTTTAGTTGATTTTAAATATCCTTGAATTATATTCGAGAGCATCTCTTGCATAAAATCTTTTAATGGGATCTGTTTTTCATTTACAGTTAGAATTACATTTGGCATAATTAATTCAGAATTTTCTGATTTTTAAAATTTTATATTATTAAAAACTGAAAACCTTAGCAAGGCTTGTCCTCTTACAACCAGCATTTTTTTGTAAGAGTCATTCAATTCAGATTTAGGATAGAATTAAATTCTTCAGTGTTAATTGAAAAATATTATTCTGTATATTTTGGAATTTGATTAATTCCAGTATTGTTAAACTGCTCGAACTAGGTCAACCTCCACTACTGCGCATGTCGATTACCACAAAAACTGTTATAATTGATATTAATGCTATTATAGCCGCAGCTCCAGCAGTCCACAATATAATTCTTTTGAACTTTCTTTTTCGTAATTCATGTATTTCAGAGTCCATCATAATCTTCAATATAGTTTCTTAATTTAATAACTTAATAATTCTAATTTATTTGTTTTTTATTAAATATAGGTTATTTTTATGAAGATTAGATCCTATAATGTGAGAGATAGGGAAGAATTGATTATACTGATAGCTAAGTTTAGGGTAAGACTAGCTGAATTGAAGGGAATTGAGAAGGAAATCAATTTAGAAGATGCTATAGAAGAACTAGACTATTATCTAAAAAAAGAATTCCCCATTTTTTTAGCGGAAGATAATGATGGTAGTCTATTGGGATACCATGTATGTCGGGTTGAAGGTGAAATTGTTTGGTCAGAATCCCTTTATGTTGTTCCTGAGAAGAGAAGAAGAGGAATCGGATCTGCTTTATATGAAAAAGGGGAAATTTTGGTTGAACAATTGGGTGGTGAAACATTGTATAATTGGGTACATCCCAATAATGATATCAGTATCCCCTTCTTAAAGAAAAGGGGTTATGATGTGTTAAACTTAATCGAAGTACGAAAAAAGAGACCTAATGAAAAATTTACTCAAGTAATAAATGTTGGTAAACATAAATTTAATTATTAATATTTAACAGAGGTAAAAATTAATGGAATTATTACGTACCCCAGATGAAAGGTTTAAAAATCTTCCTAACTTTCCTTACCAACCAAATTATATAGAGGTAGACGGAATAAGAATACATTATGTAGATGAAGGACCTAAGGATGCTGAAGTCGTATTACTAATGCACGGTGAACCATCATGGAGTTTTTTATACAGACATATGATTCCTATTTTAGTTAAAGCTGGTTTAAGAACCATAGCACCTGATTTAGTAGGTTTTGGTCGCTCTGATAAACCCACCAAACAAGAAGATCATACTTATGCTAAGCATGTTAAATGGATGTCAGAATTGGTTAATAAACTTGGCCTTAAAAGGATAACTCTATTTTCTCAGGATTGGGGCTCTCTAATAGGGCTAAGAATAGCTATTGAAAATCAAGAGCGATTTAATCGTATTGTGCTCTCCAATGGTGGATTACCTACAGGTGAACAAGGTATGAGTGAAGCTTTTCTGACGTGGAGAAAATTTTCTCGAGAATCACCAACTTTTGATGTAGGTCGTCTAATTCAAGGAGCAACCACTACGAATTTAACAAAAGATATAATAAATGGTTATGACGCACCGTTTCCTGATGATACTTATAAAGCAGGAGTACGAATCTTGCCTTCTTTAGTGCCAATTAGCATAGAAGATCCAGAGCACATAGCGAATAAAAAAGCTTCCGAACAATTCTTGCAATGGGAAAAACCATTCCTCACTTGTTTTTCTGATAGTGACCCAATCACTAGTGGGGGTGATAGATTTTGGCAGAATAATATTCCAGGGGCAAAAGGACAAAATCATACTACTATCGAGAATGCAGGTCATTTCGTTCAAGAAGACAAGGGCCCAGAATTAGCAAATCTTGTAATAGAGTTTATAAAAAATAATCCTTAATTCATTCTTTTTTTTCCACTCTTTGTCTGAATCTCCAATCTGTCTCAAAAGGAACAACATCACAAGTTTCGAGGTACCAACTAAGCGTGCGTTCCTTCATACTCGCAAGGATTTCTCTATATTCTAAAACCTCAATAACATTATTTGTTTCCTCTGGATCTTTATTCAAATCATATAATTCATCCTTTTCATAAAGACGTCGAACGTACTTAAAATTTTTTGTTCTACACATAACTGCTTTACCATGATAAGGACCAGCATCCGTAATTTGAAGGCTCACACGAGGCCAATAGAGTCCACTGGGAGTTAATGTTGAGATAGATTCTAGCTCCATAGCATGTTTTTCCCCATAGAGTCTTCCACCCTCACAGAAGACAGCATCTCTAATACCTTTAATATCACCTTTGAGTAAAGGTATTAAGTTTTTTCCGAAGCGAGAGTAATTTGGATTTATACTAGTCAAAGCATAAACTGTTTCTGAAAAATCAACTAGCTCAACCAAAGCATCAGACACTCTTGGTTTAATATCAATATAACTGGGGGGTTTTATGATAAATGGTATTCTAGTTAGGCAATCTTCAAAAGTATTTTGAGTTTTCTCGACTAATCCATAATCACCAGTAAAATCACCATGATCAGAAAAGAAAAAGATAGCACTGTCATCAAAATAAGCTTCATTTTTAAGCTCATCAACAAATAATCCAAATTGATGATCAATTCGTGCACACATTCCATAATATGTTGCTCTTAGCTCATTCCACCGATCTTCAGTCCAACTTTGAAGTTTTTGTCGTCCATAGATACCTTTTAAGAGTGAAGGTTTATCAAGCCAATCTTTCGGTGTTTCTTTTCGTGGTGGTAATTTATGGCGATCGGTGATACTAAACCATGGTTCTTCAATACCATATGGGGGATGTGGATTAGCTAATGCAATGAACATACAAAGAGGTTTCTCTCCATCATAAGATTGGATAAAATCAATTGCTCCTAATATTATAGCCCAATCAAAATCAAAATAAATATCATCACCTTCAGTATCTAACTTACCTGCAAAAAAGCTATAATAGTTATCACTTTCAGCACTACCCCTCCAATTGTCATAAACATGCAAATTTGGTTTCCATTTATGACCCCACCGTCTAAGATCATTCTTTGATGGCCAAAAATAGATGTCAGAATGCTCTCTCAAATCTTCTTGGGCAGGAATTAAATCGTTTCGTCCCCCCCACCAAGTGAAATATCCATTATCTCTAAGAACTTCGATTAAATTAGGTTCATGCCTATCTAAATGGATCATATGATACATAGTACGATGCCCTCTTACATGAGGATACCAACCAGTCATGAAACTACATCGGCTAGGTGTGCACACAGGATTCTGACAAAATGCATTGCTAAAAGAAACAGCATCTTTCTCAACTAAGTTATCAAGATTAGGCGTCACTGCAGCGGGATTTCCCACATGTCCTAACACGTCCCCTCTCCATTGATCAACATTGAATATAATTATATTTGGTTTTTTATCCATAGTTTATTCTCACTCGATTGGTAAGAATGAAATATATTTTTCTTTAAACCGACTAATATTAGTCGAAACAACCACATAAATTAAGAAAGTGAAAACAATTAAAAATGTTTTAATAATCTTCCTCTCAATATTCCCCTAATCTTGTTTTAGATCAATGAATAAAAATTTCGAAAGAGCAACACGGTCTTCATCTGAAATGACTTCTCCAAATTCCATATGGAATCCTAACACATCAAGTGTATTCATCATGTATACTGGTTTTCTTTTCGCTTTCATAGTTTCATCAAGTTTTTCCCATGCTACTTGAAATGAAAATAAAGGATCAATACCCTCCTTTTTGAATTTACTGACTACTTCATCAACATCATTTACTACAAAAGTAATATTATGAACATATGTTCCGTTTTTTTCTACTAATCTATACCAACTACCCATTGGTCCATCAACTTTCATCATCGGTTGACAATATTGTAATACAACATTACTTAAATTTACGTGAATTATATGCATGAAAGGCGTATCTAACAAATCGGCAAACTCAACTTCTACTTTTTTAGATCCAAACACCGTTTTTAACAGTTCATAAGTCTTTTCTAAATCCGGTGTAACTAGCTCTATATGTAACATAGGTGAAGCATTGCCAATTAATTCATCACGACCTGTGGTATAACGGGTTTCTGGAAATATATTGAATCCCTCTTTCACAGGGTTGTCACCAAATTCTAAATGAAAACCAAGTTGTTTCATAGAATCCATCATAAAAACTTTTTTAACTCCTGGCTTTAAGTATTGAGAAGGGATCATATTTCCCCATTCCAGTTCAAAAGTGAAAAGGGGTTTTATACTACCTAACCTCTCCATTTCACTTGCTGTATCTTCAGCACTTTCGACTCCGAAAGTTAGATTATGAACGCCAGGGCCTTTTGTTTTAAGTTGATTATCCCATGAACTTCCTTCTACGAGTGGTTCAATAAATTGCAAAACTACATCACCGAGACCAACATGAATCACTTTATTATATTCACCATCTAAAAAACCTGCAAATTCTTCTTGTACTTTTTCAGCACCAAAAACATTATGAAGAATTTGATATGACTTCTCTGCATCAGGAACCGATATTTCAATATGCAATAAGTCTTGAAATTTAACAACCATGTATATCACTGTTCAATAAAATATGAATTATAGTCATTAATTCCTCTCTATTTTTTAATTTTATGAAAAGGTTTTTACTAAAGAATTATTTTTTGGGGTGATGACAATGAAATATCGAAAAATGGGAGATAAAATCAAATGGGAAGTTTCTGCGTTAGGTTTTGGTGCAATGAGATTACCAACAATAGAAGTTGAAAAAGATGGTGAGAAGAAGAACGTTATTGATGAAAAACAATCGATTGATATGATTCGATATGCTATTGACAATAGATTAAACTATGTAGACACTGCTTGGCCTTATATGGATGGAAAGAGTGAAGAAATAGTTGGTAAAGCCTTACAAGAGGGTTATCGGGAAAAAGTTCACCTTGTAACGAAATTACCAATCGGTCAAGGTGCTGTCAAAAAAGAAGAAGATTTTGACCAAATACTAGACACCCAACTAAAGAGGTTGCAGACTAAATACCTTGATATTTATCTTTTACATGGTTTAAGTAGAATGTCGTTTGAAAAAGTAAAGGAATTGAATATCATTGAAAAAATGCAACAGGCTAAATTAGATGGCAAAATAAACTATATGGGGTTTTCATTTCACGATTCTTTTAATACTTTCAAGAGAATAATCGATTTTTATGATTGGGATGCATGTCAAGTACAATTTAATTATATGGATGTTAATTTCCAGGCAGGTATTGAGGGATTGAAATATGCAGCTGAAAAAGGAATCGCAGTTATTGTTATGGAACCACTTAGAGGAGGAAAACTTTTTATTGATGAAAAAAGTTTAATTGAGAGTAATACTGAGATAAAAAAAATTCTAGATGAATCAATGGTTAAAAGAAGTCTACCAGATTGGGCTTTACAATATGTCTGGAATCAAAAAGAAGTCTCTGTTGTCCTATCTGGAATGAGTGCTATGAATCAAGTAGTTGAGAATATACAATCTGCGAGTAATTCAGGTATTAACATTCTAACAGAGGAAGAATTACAAACTATTGAAAATTTAAAAAATGCATTTGCTAAACATATTTTCGTGGTTCCTTGTACGACTTGTCGTTATTGTATGCCATGTCCTCAGGGTGTGAACATCCCAACTCTCTTCAATATACTCAATCAATTTTACCAATATGGCGAAAGGATGAGAGCGGGATTTACTAGCTATTATAAATCACTCCCCAAAACTCCAGAAGAATTAGAAAAAACTGGTAAGAAAGACATTGGATCTGCGAATTTATGTATCCAATGTGGTGAATGTTTAGAAAAATGTCCTCAGCAAATTGAAATCCCTGATGAATTAGAAAAAGTTAAATTAATTTTCGAAGATGGTAAAAAAGTAACTGATTTCTATTAATCAAAAATTTAAGTCAATTTCCATCATATTATAATTTTAATTTTTTTTCGTTTCCATTCCAATTTCATAGAAAATTTAGTCAAGAGTTAAAAAATCTCATCGATCACTATTTTGAGCGCGGGAGGATTATCGAGTTCTAACATCTCACTGGTTTTAACTGACTTATTGAGGGTTTCCCAAATTTCTGGATTCTCTCTTATTGCTTCGGTAAAGCGTGTTAGTTTCTTCAACGCAGGATAAGACTACATTACAAAATATGATTTTTACACATTATGTATTGCTTCTTTAATTTGATTGAGAGCTTGTTCTAAGATTGATTTCGGACAAGCAATATTAATCCTTTCAAATCCTTCCCCACCTTGACCAAAAATATAACCTTCATCTAGCGCTAATTTTGCCTTTCCACGGATAAATTTTTCTAATTCTTTGTGTTCTAGTCCTAATTCTCGAAAATCAAGCCAAATAAGGTAGGTCCCCTCAGGTTCTATTACTTTAATTTGAGGAAGATTTTCATTAATGTAGTCCCTTAAAAAATTCAGATTACCATTAAGATATTGTAATAAATCATCTAACCAATTCTCACAGATTTCATCTTTATAGGCAATTTCCATCGCTGCTACAGCAAAAAGATTTGGTCCACCAACTCCTAGATTTGCTTGTGTGTTTACAAAAGTTTGCCGAATTTTTTGGTTCGGAATCACAATATTCGATATTCTTAGCCCAGCTAGATTGAAAGTTTTACTTGTAGAAGTACATGTAATTGAGTTCTGTGCAAATTCATCATTTATAGTAGCAAAATTTGTATATTTATATCCTGGTAAAATTAAATCACAGTGAACATCGTCGGAGACGACCAAAATTTCATTTTTAATACAGATTTCCCCCAACTGTTTCAATTCTTCCTTATTCCATACACGACCAATAGGATTATGGGGATTGCATAAGATTATCATCTTTGCTCTTGGATCTTTGACTTTTTTTTCTAGATCTTCAAAATCCATGGTATAATGGGTATTAGACAACTTTAATGGATTTAAAAGGATTCTGCATCCATTATTTTCAATAACAGGATAAAATGGATAATAGATAGGATTTTGCACAATCACTTTATCACCAGTATTACAAAACGCATTTACTGCTACATCTAAAGCAGGGATGACCCCTGGAGTTTGAGTTATCCACTTTTTATCGATAATCCATCCATACCGTCTCTTAAACCAACTTAAAACAGATTCATAAAAAGATGGAGGAATAATTGAATAACCAAAAATTCCATATTCAGCTGTTTGAATTAACTTATCTATGATGGGTTGTGGTGCTTTAAAATCCATATCAGCTACCCAAAGAGGCAATAAATCAGGATCTCCAAAACGTTTTTCTAGAATTTGTTTATTCCATTTAGCTGAATTAGATTCAGCTCGATCAATGACTTGATCAAAATCAAAAGAATTATCTTTAACTCCCATTTTCTTTAAAAATTATCAATATCTATTAAATCAATATAATAATAAAAAATCGTGAATTTTACAACCTACGAAGATAGTCAGGTCGACGCAGGTTTGGATATTTAATAGCCCCCTCGACAACCTTTAGAAAAGTTTCTTTATCTTCTGCTAATTCTCCTTTTAAGCTAACATAATTTGAGGCATGATTTGAATTGAAAATACACTTCAGCAAATCATCTGATGTATATTTGATCATTGTATATAATTCTTGGAGAATTTCTGTACTGCTACAAGGTTTGAAGTCCCCCGTTGATTTCTGTTCCCATAACTCCGTTCCAGGAGTAACTCCTAAAGTTAAAGGAGATATATACCAATTAATTAGAGTTGCTGGAGCCATTCTATTAATTAATTTGGCAGATTCAATAGCATGTTTTCTGCTTTTATCAGGATCATTTCCAGCAAGCCCTAATAGAAAAATACCAGACCACGCAATTCCTGCTTTATAACATTTTTGAGCTGCACGAGCAAAATCATCTTGAGTAGCACCCTTATTACATGCTTTTAGAACTTCATCATCTCCACTTTCAATGCCTACGTAAACCATTGTAAATCCACTATCTACTAGTCTCTTTAAATCCTCATCTGATTTACTTAGGATATCTTTAGCATGAGCATATGCACTCACTTTCTTTAGATTTGGAAGCATTTTATAGGCATATTCAGTTAACTCAATAAGAATTTCAGGTTTAACAACAAATGCATTTCCATCTTCAAAAAATAATTTCCTTACACGATTTCCATAAAAAGTACCTGCCTTTTTAATATCCTTTTTAATTTCTGCTATATCTTTGCGAATAGAGAACGTTTTTGACCTATACATAGAGCAGAACGTGCATTTACGAGTGCATCCATTTGTGATTGCAATCAACAATGCATCCCACTCAGAGGGAGGTCTAAATACAGGGTCTTCCAAATTTCCTACTACATAGTTCATGGTATCTTCTATATATATTATGATTTTTTCAACTTTAACTTTTTCATTTAAAATAATTAGGATTTGTTGAGAGTTTCCAATTATAATATCGAACTATTATCTCCAAAAATATCGAGTTGCTTGAGTAATTAGCTGAAGGTATAAATTTATAAATTGTCTAAAAGTTTAGTATATAATATCTCATTAAGTAATAGCTTTAACTTTATTGTAAAGGTGAGAACTATTCCAGATAAGATAATGTCTATGAAAGAGGCAATCAAAAAGCTTGTGCACGATGAATCTTTTGTACTATTCGGTGGTTTTGGCAATGGAATGCCCTTTTCTGCTGCTCACGAAATTATTAGAC
>JBHLRJ010000054.1:0-25148 GCA_048882645.1 Candidatus Thorarchaeota archaeon | reverse complement strand
AAAGCTTCTTGTTGTTTTGCTAAATTTTGAGCAGTTATCTGTTCTTTTGTTTCAACCAATTCTATGTTTTTAAGTGTTTCTGCTTTCTCTCTTTCTCTTTGATATTTAAGCTGAGCCATAAATGCTTGATCTTCAACTTCTTTTTCAACAGCACGCTGTAATTCTTTCTGCTTGAAGAGTAAATCTTCCCTCTTTCTATTCTCGATATCCTGTATTGCTTCTTTTAAAATTGGAATTTCATCTTTCCATTGAATTTGAGCGAAAATATTTAATACTTGATAATATATTTCAATTACAGCATCATAATTACTAACAGATATCAATTTCTGTGCGTCATCTAATAACTTAAAAGCTTCTTCTTTCTTCTCTTCACGATATGCAAGTTCTTTTTCACGTTCTCTAATAAAAATTTCTCTTTGTCTTAATCTTTCTTGTCGCGTTTTTAATTCAATTGTAATTAACTCTTGAAAGGTTTTTTCTTGCTTTTCTCGTTCTAAACTTGCCTGTAAATTAATTTGTTTCTGTAGTTCTTTTTCCCGACTTTTATTCTCTATCTCCATTATAGAATCTTGGATTATTTTAATCTCTTCTTGCCAGTGAGATTCAGCAAAGAAATTTGTAGCGTACTGAAGAATTTCAATAGCCTTTTCAAAATTGCCTTCATCAACTTCACCTTGAGCCTGCTCTAATAATTTAAATCCAGCTCGTCTTCTTTCTTCTCGATATTTTAATTCTTCTTCACGCTCTTTTACCTCTATTTCCTTCTTTTTTATTTTTTCACGTTCTTGTTTTAAAGATAGGGAAATTTGTTTCTGGAATGCCTCTTCTTCTTTTTGCCTTTCTACTGTTTCCTGCATTCTTTTTTGTTTTAATATTTTCTGGTTTCTTTGTAGTTCTTCAACTTGCAATATTGATTTTTCAATCAAAGCTATTTCATCATTCCATTGAATTTCAGCAAAAATATTACCTGCATTTTGATAAGAGGATATTGCATTTTCATAATCCCCTTTTTTAATATATTCTGCAGCATTATCTAAAAATCCAAATGCTTCATTTTTACGTTGCTCAATTTGAACAATTTCTTTCTGTTTATCTTTTAATACAATTTCTTTTTCTTTTAAACGTTCTCTCTCTTTATCTAACTGATTAGTAATTTGTTTTTGAAACTCTAATTCTGCTTTTTGTCTATTTTCTATTTTCTGTTGAACTTTATATTTTTTCTCGATTTGAGAATTTTTTAATTTCTGAACAGTTAAAATTGTATTATTAATATTGGAGATATATGTCTCCCAACCAGAGCCCAAATCCTCTATAATTTTTAAAGCTTTTTGATATTCATCTATTGCCTTATCATATTTTTTCTCTTGTAAAATCTTATCCGCATTTGTAAGCAATGTAAAGAAATTTTTTTCTTTCTTTGCTTGCTCTTCTTTCTTTTCTTCAAATTGTCGTTTTCTTTGTTCAATTTCATTTATAGGTCTTTGAATTTCTTCCTTTTGCTTCTTGTATATAGATTCTTGAAGAACCATTAAATCTTTTTGTCTTTTTTCTTGTATCTCTTTAGATTTCTTCTCTCTCTCTCGTTTAATCTTAATATCCTCTATTAAATTAATAATCGGCTGAATATATGAATCCCACTCAATTGATCTGAGCAACTCTATTGATTCTTCAAATTTTTGAATCGCCTGTTCATAATTCTTCTCCCTATCATGTTTTTTACCAATCTCTATTAAATTAAAAGCAGCTGCTTGAATGGATTCTTCCTTTTTCTTTTTTTCTTCAAATTCAAATAGTCTTGCTTTTTTTAACTCAGATTGTGATTTAACCTGAGATTCCTCTGTTATCTGTAGAGCTGAGATATCACTTATAGTTTCTTGTTGAGATTGATAGTTCTGAAATTGTTCCTTGTCTCTTTTGTTTTTATCAATAATAACTTGAATACTTTTAGTTTGCTCATCCCAACCAATTGAAAGTAACAATTCAATGGCTTTCTCATAATTCTCAATTGCATTGTCAAACTTTCTTTCTTTTTCAAATTCCTTGGCTTTCTCGATATGAGCAAAAGCTTGATTTTGTATTTCTTCTTCTTGCTTTTTCCTCGCTCGATATTGAGCTATAGCTTCTACTTTTTCTGAGCTTACTTTCTTCCCAAACATTCCTACGACAGCAGGTTTTTTGTCTTCAAGCTCTTGAAGATATTCTTCAGTAGGAGTTAGTTCTTTTTCTTCAATAGTTTGGAGGAATTGCTCCTTTTTTAGTGTTTCATTAAGTTGGCTTATTTTCAATCTTAAATTATCCAATTGGGATTCAGACCAACCAGATTGGCTTAATAAATCAATAGCAGCTATATATTGTTGAATAGCGTCTTCAAAAAAACCATCAAATTCTAATTTTTTTGCCCCTTCTAGCAAAGTAAATGCTTGATCTTGTAGTTGCTCCATTTGACCTTGTTCTTGAGTTTTTTGATACAATTTCTCTTGTTTCTGAATCTTTTTTAGTTCAGCTATTCGTTCATAGATGTCACTAATTCTATGTATTAAATATCCACTTTGTTTTAGATATTCCGCAGCCTTTTCATAGTTTGAGATTGATTCTTCAGTGTTATTCTCTTTCTCAAATTTTTGTGCAAGTTCTAAGAACTTTAAAGCTTCTTGAGCTAAATCTTCTGGATTTTGCATATTCAAACATTTAATTAATCATAATTCGAATTAAAATATAACAAACACTCTTCTTACTTTAAATATCCAAATCAAGTAATTAAACTTTTTATATTGTGATTATTATTTTAACTAATTTAATGAATACGTGAATTAGTATTGCATTTATAATATTACAGATTTCACATTTTTAAAAAAAATATAACCAATAAAAAAAATAAGAAATGGATTTAAAAGCTAAAAATATCGTTATAGACTTTGAGCCTATTTCAAGGAGAGTATTTGTAACAAGTGATAATACGATTTATGAGTTGCTTTCAGATTTAAGCGTTCCAATAAGATCTATATGCGGTGGGAAGGGAACATGTGGGAAATGTAGGATATTAATTCAAAATGGTAATGAGTTTTTAAATCCAATAACCAATATCGAGAAAAAATTCTTGAGTCAATCTGATCTGGAAGAAAATTGGCGTTTAGCTTGCCAAACAAGAATAAATAAAAAGAAACTTCAAATTCCAGAAAAAAGAGAGCGTGTCCAATTACGTATCTTCTTACCAAATGAATTAATACTGGAAGATTTTAAAATACTTACTACTGGTGTAAGTAAAGGTATAGATTTAAAACCTACAGTTAAGAAATATTATCTTGATGTAAAAAAACCATCTTTAGATAATCAATTACCTGATTTTGAAAGAATAATTGCAGCGCTTTTTTCGATTGAAGAAAAATTGAATAATAATATACAAATTAATATAGATTTCAAGCTTTTAGCAATTCTACCCAAATTATTAAGAGATAATGATAATAAAATTACAATAACTTTATGGAATAATAAAACGATAATTGCATGTGAACCCGGTAATACAGTGAAGGACTGTTTTGGAATCGCACTTGATATAGGAACTACTACGATTGTGGGATATTTAATGAATCTAAATAATGGAAAAGTCTATGCATTGGATTCATGTCTAAATAGTCAAACTGCTTATGGAGAGGATCTAATTACTCGGTTAACCTTCATTAAAGATGGGATAGATAATCTAAACCTTTTGAATTCAACAGTTATAAACGATATTAACAAGATTATTCTGAATGCATGTGAAAATATTAACATTGAACCATCTCAAATTTATGAAGCTAGTATAGTGGGGAATTCTGTTATGCATCATATTTTCTTAGGAATAGATCCAGTTAATATTGGATTGAGTCCATTCGTCCCCGTTATCCAAAAAGGACTAAATGTTAAAGCAAAAGATGTTGATTTAAAAATATCAAAAACTGGTAATGTCTACGTTGCCCCTGTAATTTCTGGATTCGTTGGAGCTGATACAATTGGAGTAATTCTTTCATCAAAGATTTATGAGGAAAAAGATCTAACGTTGGCTATTGACATTGGGACTAACGGGGAGATTATTATCGGAAATAAGAATTTTTTAACCGTGGGGTCATGTGCAGCAGGTTCGGCATTAGAAGGTGCCCATATTAGCAATGGAATGAGAGCTGCAGCGGGAGCTATAGATACAATAAAAATAGTT
The DNA here is from genome assembly GCA_048882645.1 of Candidatus Thorarchaeota archaeon. Classification (GTDB taxonomy): domain Archaea; phylum Asgardarchaeota; class Lokiarchaeia; order Sigyniarchaeales; family SOKP01; genus Loki-b32. The sequence continues at coordinate 20,956 of JBHLRJ010000054.1, read as the reverse complement.
CCAGATACGATTGACGTGTCTTTTTCAACAATCAAAAATAAAAAACCTATTGGCATCTGTGGATCTGGTTTGGTAGATGCTATAGCAGAGATGTTGAAATCTAAAATTCTCACAAGAAGTGGAAATTTTAATAAAGAATTCATTAATAATGAGAGATTTATTAAAAAAGAAAAAAATATTGAATTTATTATTGCTAAAAAAGACGAGACTTCTATTAAAACAGATATCACAATCTCTCAGTATGATGTGCGACAACTCCAAATGGCTAAGGCAGCGTTCTATTCGGGGATGAGAATAATTTTAAATCAACTGAACGATGCTCCAGAAATCCAACAAGTATTTTTAGCTGGAGCCTTCGGGAACTATATTAATGCAAATAATGCTAAATTCATAGGAATGATCCCCGATATACCGGAAAATAATATTTATCAAATCGGGAATGCTGCTGGTATTGGAGCTCAATATTGCTTAATTAACAAAGATCTAAGACTCAAGGCTGACCAATTATTAAAAGAAATCCAATACACAGAAATTGCAGTCATAAAAGAGTTTCAAAAAGAATACGCCGAAGCAATGTATTTTCCTCACTTAAATCTTGATTATTTTCCAAATTTAAAAGAATATGATAAAATTCAAAAAAGATAATCTTGGATTATGTAAATTTGATTTTCTTATCTTTTATCACAAGAATGTATAAATAACCTTTAGAATGATTAAAATTCTGTCTGATTTTATGTAAAAATTTTTAAATTTTTAATATATTAAATCTATAATTTAAATTGTATTGGTAAATTAAATAAATTAATAAATATCATTATCGATATTAATTTATATACAGCAACTAAAAAAATAAAAAAAAAAATCAACGTGGGTGAAGCTTATTGTCAAGTTTCAAACTGAAAGTACTACTCACTGGCGCTGCTGCCGTCGGTAAAACAAGCCTTGTTCAGAGATTCATAAGAAACAGGTTTCAAGCAAACTATAAACTAACTGTTGGTGTCGATATTTTAACTAAGGATGTGGAATTCAGAGCAGGTGAAGTTGCAACTTTGAGTATTTGGGATATAGGCGGTCAACAACGCTTTGAATTTATTAGGAGTACTTTCTATAAAGGAGCAGCAGGAGCATTATTAGTGTTTGACTTAACTCGGGAACAGACATATATTGAAACAAGAAAATGGCTCACTGAAATCCGTCAATTTGCGGGTGAAAATATACCTTTCGTGTTTATTGGAAATAAAGCTGATCTGATGGAGGATGTAGGTGTAGTTATTGATAGAGACGAGGCACGTTCATTTGCTGAAAATGAAAATAGTATCTACATTGAAACTTCTGCTAAAACTGGTGTAAATGTTGATGAAGCTTTTACTGAATTAACACGGAGAATTATAGACTCTAGAATGTAGATAATTCTCTTTAGTTTCTTATTCTTGATCCAATATAACTTGTTAATCCTTAGTTTTAATTGATGAGGAAATTTAAGATTCAAACTCTTCATACAAATCATCATGAATTATGTTTATAGCATCAATTAATTTTTCCCTCTCGACTACAATTGATAAATTTAATTCATCATAACTTTGAGATATTGCTTTAACTTTTATATTCTTTTTATCTAAAGCATTGAAAATATCTGCTTTGGTCTTGGTTTCTAGAATTTTTAATCCAGTTATATTTATTACTGCAACATTTTCCCATTTTATAACAAAAAATTCAGAGAAAAATTTTGAATCTTCTAAAGCATGAATTGCTTTTTCAGATTCGTCAGCATCTACGATGAAGGATGTACTAATTTCGGAGGAGCTTTGTGCAACTAAAGATACACTAATTTGATTTTTGCTCATTACTCTAAAGATTTTAGCTAAGACTCCAGGCACGTCAACTAAGCTCCCAGAACTGACTGTGATTATTGTAGCTAAATCGATAGCTGAAATTCCTTTTATTTGTTCTTTATCTGTTTTGTCTGAGATTTCAGTGAAGCTCTTATTTACGGGTTTATCAAAATTTCGGATTTCTAATGGTATCTTAAATGGTTCAATTGCTTCTAAACATTTAGGATGAAGGATTTTCACGCCAAAGTTAGCAATATGTTTGGCTTCATCATAATCTAAATTCTTTATGAGGGAAGATTCAGGAACATATTTTGGATTTATAGCCAATAAACCGTCAACATCTTTCCATAGAATAACTTTGATATTTTTATCATTCCCCACACTGTAAAGGGAATGAGCTAATATAGTGGATGTATAATCTGATCCGCCTCTACCTAAGGTTGTTATATAACCTATTTTATTTCTTCCGATAAAGCCTGTTAAACAAATAATTATATCTTTTTTAGGATTATCTAAAATTGGGATCAACAACCTCTCAATACGCGAGTTAGTTAAACGGTATAGAGGATAAGCATTATTAAATTCATCATTCGTTATAATAACTTTATTTGCCGGTACATAAACTGAATCTAATTCATTGCTTAAGAGATACTGATTCAAAATATATGTAGAAAGAATCTCCCCAAAACTAAGAATGTAATCTCTATAATATGGTTCTAATCCAAATTCTTTTATATCTGCTAATGCATCATCCAATTCACTTAATATATTATCAATCCAGTTTTTCGCTTTAAAATAGTGATCTGATTCTTCTTCAAAGATTTGATCGATTATATCAAAATGCCTTTTTTCAATTAAAGATATATGTTGATCAGTAAACACACTATTTTCAACGTTTTGGGCTGTTCTTAAGAGTAAATCGGTTATTCCATTAAAGGCTGAAATCACAAAAATCTTTTTTACGTCTTTATAGAGATTTGTTATTGTTAGAATTTTTTTGAACGCTGACTTATCTTTGAGACAAGACCCGCCAAATTTCATAATAATTATGGCCATAAGTTTTAAACACCTCTATATTATCTTAAATTCTTGTAAATTTATATTTTTTTCAGCCCGTTTACAAAATTTAAAGGAAAAAGTAAAATTTTACTATTAATTTATCAATTCTATGATCGATCTTCACATGCATTCAACTAGTTCTGATGGATTAGATTCACCATCTCAATTAATAGCGAAAGCATTAGCCCTTAAATTAAAAGCAATAGCTCTAACAGATCATGATACTATTGCTGGGTTGAGTGAATTTTTATCTTATGGTGAAGAAAAAGAGATAATTACTATCCCTGGTATAGAAATTTCAATTAGACATGAACCCAAAAGAGATTTAATAGATATTCATATAGTTGGATTAAATATTGATCATAAGGCACCAAAATTAATTAAAACATTAGAACAACAAATTAAGGGAAGATTTGAACAAAAGAAAGCTATTTGTGAACGTCTTCAAAACGAATTTGGATACAACATTTCTTTCGATGAAGTGAAAGCTACTGCAGGAAGTGATGTTGTTGGGCGACCACACATAGTCGAGATCTTAATTAAAAATAATCCAAATAAGATAAAAGGGAAATCTAAAAACGACCTGTTTAAGATGATTAGTATTGGTGGAAGTGCATTTGTTGACAGAGAAGTTGAACTTAACCTTGAAGAATCCATTGAGTTAATAATTTCTTCAGGAGGTATTCCTATTTTAGCTCACCCAGGTGTTTATAATGTGTTAAACCAAAAGAAATTTATAGAGCTATGTATTAAAGCTGGTGTAAAGGGGATTGAAATAGAATATACATATGCTAAGAATAGACCCTATTACAATACTCCTCATGCCGACTGGGCTCAGGAACATTGCCCAAACTTTTTTAGAAAAATAGCTGAAAAATATGATTTAATAAAGTCTGGAGGTTCAGATTATCATGGAGGGAAGAAAGGAATTGAGATTGGGGAAGCGAATGTACCAAATAATTATTTAAAATATTATATTTAATAGAGAACTAGAATCATAGAATTAGAATATTCAGAAAAATTAATCCTTTAAAAGTCTTTGTAATTCACGAATCTGTTCTTCTATCTTTTTCTCATATTCTTTAATCTTGGCCTTCTTTTCGCGAAGTTCCTTTGCAGAAATCTCTCCGTTTAGCTCTTTCATATCAAAATCTAAAGTCATTTTGTATAAGTCCGCTCTTTTCAACTTTAATTCGATTAATTTTTTTTGGACCTCTTCTTTTTGTTTTTCTCCAATTTTTTCTGAGCGAATTTGTGGTGTCCGAGGAGTCGGAGGAATATTCGTATTTTGAATTTCTTTATGAGGATTAGTGGATTTTACCTGCGTAAACTCCTCAAAATCTTTCATAGTTATTTTTCTTTTTGGGTTGATGGTAACTTCTTCAGTTCTTTCAATTGGTTGTTTAACATTTTCAACATGACCAAAAGCAGATGTTTTTAGTTTAGGTTTTGTGCCTTTTGGAATATCTCCTATCCTTTTTGGTCTTAACTTAACCATGAAATCATCAGGATTTAAGCTTAACTCCAAATTCTCATTTTTTATCTTTGTATTTACTCCTTCACTCAGATCTTGTTTCTGTTTACTTAATTTTATCCACTCTCTAGATGTTTCTTGTTTCACCTTTGAAACGGATACATTTGTTGCTTTTGTAGCTGTGAGTTCTGTCGAAGTAGTAGGTGGAAGTGTGGGTGATGGCGGATTAGTAATTTCTGATTTAGGTGCTGATGCTGGTGGTTGAAATTGAACAGTTTTCTTCGATTCCTCCTTTTTTTTAATTTTTTCAGTTCTATCTGTTTCTATTGGGTGCGCAGGAGTTGGTTGAGGTGCTTCAACTTGGTCTAACATTCCCTTAATTTTTTGAGATTTCTCAAAAAATTCTTTTCCAAGAGAATCATCTCCTAATTCAACACAAAGATAACTAATCTTATCAAATAAAAAGGCAGCCTTTTCAAATTCTGCGCCTTTTAAAGCTCTTGAGGCTTCTTCTATAAGTTTATCTCTTTCTAATAATGGTTTTAATAGTGGAGATACTTCTGCACTCATTTCTAATATATCCGCGATAATTTGGATCATTTTATCTCGATTATCAGGTTCCTTCGCAATCATAGAATATGTTTTTAAACTCAATAGCCTTTCAATTTGGCTAGGTGTTAAAGCTCCATTTAAATCCTGTTTATTCCCAACCACCGCAGTATGAGCATGAGGAGCCTCTTCTCTTATTAATTCTAAGAAAAATTTACTTTTCTCAACATTTTCTAATGTTGAATCAGTGATTAAGAGGACTGCATCACTACCTTTTACGAAATTATTCCAAAGATAACTAAATTGTTCTTGCCCTGCGAAATCCCATAAATGAAAGTGGAGTTTCCCAATTCTAACAGTAGCTATATCACCAGTAATTGTAGGGACGTGTTGCATTGGGATTTCCTCTGCTCTTATTAACTTTGTAATAGTAGTTTTGCCAACTCCGGAGAAACCTACTAAAGATATTTTAGGGCGCAAGTTTTTATGAATTGTATCTACTATAGGGTCAAATACTTCAAAGGTTTTGGCATCAAACCTGTGTTGTAGTATTTCTTCAAATAGATTAGTAAATTCCCTCTTACACTTTTCTAATTCCTTTTTAATATTTTGAAATTTATCTGTTAAGCCTGTAACGAATAAAAATATCAATCCAAAATTCTTTTGAGTAATATATGATACTCTGTATTTGTAATAATCATGAAATTCAACTCTATCATCCTTTCTAACAGATTCATCATTCATAATCTCTTTTATGAGATAATTTAACGCTTCATGCTTTAAAGCTTTACCAAAATGCCTGTAATAAAGAAGTTCTTCTCCCTTATATATGAATACTTGCCTTAGTATGGGAATTCACCAATAATCAAACTTTTATTAAGATTAACTGGAAACATGTTTTACGAGATCTTTTATTATCGAATATTTCTCTTTTTTTATTTCTTCTTGTTTTAACGTTGCATCTATTTTTGATAGTTCTTTTGAAAAATCAAACACAGAGAATTCCTTAATCTCCTCTTCTATTGAACTGATACTTAATTTTTCTAAAAATTTACTAATACTTGGCATGAATTTAGCTAAATTAACATTTAAATTCAGTTTTGATACTAGAATTAAATTTTCAGTATATGAAAATAAATAATTATGATCTTGAGCTTCAAAAGCAAATGAATTTATCTTTTCTAAGTTTAATTCATTCGCTATTTCTTTAGAATTAGAAATTAGTGTAAGCACTATTTGAGGAATTATTTTCCCTTTAGAAAGCTCCTTGATCTTAGATCCTAGTATAACTCCATAATTATTTGCAATAGCACATTCAGCGTTTAAATCAGATTTTAATTGTTTGATAATTTCCTCGTAATTAATTTGGCTCATTATATAGAAATGATGGTTTTAAATAAATAATGAAAACCGTTTTATTTATATTTATTTTGTTATTAAACTCATATACTACCTATAAACTGATGACTAAAAGAGAAGCGGAAAATTGAAAGTTTTTAAAACGCACTTTATAGAACAAGAATCGGATATAACCATTATTTCTGAATCGAAAACAGCCATAAAAAAAGCGAAGGAAAGTTTCTATATCCATCGGAGAAATTTAGAGAATTACATCTTAAGCAATAAATCATTTCTGACTTCCTTTTCACCAGTTCGGGTGAATACCAAGATAAAAATCATTAATCTTATGGCAGATGCTGCTTATATTTGTGATGTTGGCCCTATGGCGGCTGTAGCAGGAGCACTAGCAGATCTTATGTTAAATGTGATGAAAAACCAAACTAATAATAGTGATTTTGAATTTACACCAGCTAAAATCGCGTTGGTAGAAAATGGTGGTGAAATTGCAATTGATTCAATAGAACCTATGAAAATAGGGTTATATGCAGGTAGCAATGAATTGGGTGCTAAAATTGGTTTTCTAATAGAAAAAGCAGATTGTCCGATAGGAATTGGAACTAGTTCTGCAACAGTAGGTCATGCAATTAGTTTAGGACAAGCTGATGCGGTAACAGTTTTTGCTAATACGGCCACCCTTGCAGATGCGGCAGCTACACGAGTTGCTAATTTAGTCAAAGGAAACGACATTGAAGCGTCTATCAAAAAGGGATTAGATATAGTTGATGATTTAGATGGAGTTCAAGGTGCCTTTATCAGCCGAAAAGATAAAGTTGGGCATACAGGGAAACTGCCAAAATTCATCAAGATTGAAGGGGATAGACATAAATTGTTGAAAGGGAAGTTAACTAGCTTTCTTACTGGTGATACTGAAGTATTTAGATAACCCAAAATAATGGAATTTCATTCCCTGTTATGGCTTTGGAGGAGCATATCTTGTTCAAATAACCTAGTGTATAATATTCTTCTAGTTCCTCCTCTGATAACTGACCAAAGAATTCAAATCCTTTATTCACTACAAATTCACCAGAAAATAATAGATACACATCAGTTCCAGTAGAATTTTTAATTTGTTGTAGTAGATTTGTCCCATTCTCAATATGATTACTAGGAGTGAATAAATTTGTTTCAGGTCTTAAAAAGATAAAATGATCTTTATCATCATAGTCAATTGCTTCCAATTTATCATGAAAAGGATAATCATAATAAATAAATGCATAACTCCAGCCAAATTCAGTTATTATAACATTTTTTTCTGATGAATAATTTGCATACCATTGGATTAAGCTTACGTCTCTTCTCTTTAAAGTAAAAACCTCATAGTTAGTGGTTTCGAAAAGGTAGGTGGCAAATAAAGAAAATATTATTATAAATAAAAATATAAATTTTATCCGCCGAGTTCCGATTGTACGTAACTTGATAATTTTGTAAATATATGATATGAATCCAATCACAATGACGGGAGGCACAAGATAAAGAATTCGCTGCCAAATCATATATCCACCCCATAGTAGATTAAAAATTAAACCAACAGCCAAAAGAAGAAAAAGGCCTACTCCCCAAAAGTATAATGGTTTTCCTTTTGGTTTTTTTTGGAATAAAAGTAACCCCCATATAGCAAAAGAAGTAAGTAGTATGATCTCAGATACGTAAAATATATTAAAAATCCCAAAATCAACCCAGATCAAATCCAAGATCAAGGAAATTATAAGAGTTAAAGTTAAAACAATAAAAATCAAAGGTATAATAAGCTTATCTTCAAATCGTTTATACCTATTATCCCCTGTTATTATTGATTTAAATTTACCTCTCGTGAAAGTAATTGATTTTAGGATCTTCCATAATAAAATTACTCCCACAACACATCCAACTAAACCAATAAAAAGAAGATAATACCAAGAGATATTCGTTGGGATTATCACCCAAAAATGCCCACTACCAATCCCGAAAAGGTTCAGGAATATGAAAATTCCAAATAACCCACACAAGAAGATTAAGTCAAATCCGCGTCTATAATCTTTTAAAAAATACATAAAATATACCCATATAAATGAAATTAAGAAAAAAATAGTAGTAATTACGTGTGTAATAGTGGTACTTATAAAAATTATAGCAATTAAAGGATATGTGAAACTAATGCTCGATAATACCTGTTTTTTCGTTGGTCGCTCTACTTTAATAAATTTTTTTAACCTAATATAAAGAATTAGAAAAATCGCAAGACAATTAATAGTGGCTAACCCGGATGGCCAATATTGAAGCATCATAGTAGAAAACCCCAAAGAAGAAAATTCTAAAATAAAAACTCCTAGAAATGCTACATTCTTACTCTTAAATATTCTCCGGCAAAGATTGTAGAATAATAGTCCAGAAAGAGGGAATGTATAAAACACAAAATACTTTGGAATTTGAATAGGAGTCATTCCTAAAAAAAAATTAATTACTGCTCCAATTATGCTTATTCCCATAGTTCCATGGTATTTATTTAAGGGTAAATAGTTTATATCCGTTATAATTCTACCATTCAGGATGTGAAGCCATGGATCAGTACCAACAAATAAAGTAACTTTCACGGTATTAAGGATACAGATCAAAAATATGAATATAATTAAGAAAACCCCATTCAAAGCAACGTGTTTCTTAATATATTGAATTATTGAGAAATTATCTGGTTTACTAAATCCATCATCCTGATTAATCAGTTTTATAAAATTATACGAATTTTGTCTAATATCTCTATATAATATATATAGAATTATAGTAAAATAGAAAATAATTACAGAGTAAAAAAAAAATAAACTAGTAATAGGAGTTCCAAGAAAATAACCGAAATATCCTATTATAATGTAAAAAGCAGAATTAGTTACTATTGTTAAGCTTAGTTTTTCTAAAGTTCTAAATCCCTTTTCCTTAAATATAACAAAAAACAGAGGATACGATGGGAGAAATAATAGTACGAAAATCCCACTTAAGAGTATTATAGGTTGAATAGTAGGATGCCCTAAATCGAGTGTTTGTAAAAGTACAAAGAATAGAGAGCCAACAGAAAGAATTAAGATAATAATATTGATTCTTTTCTTTAGAGTGGTTAATATTTTATAGGGATCCATTTTATTTTTCTTCATACTTATTACTTTAATAATATCGGTAGATTGGAATTTCTTAAAAAATTAATTGGTATAGAATTATCTATTCTGCTTTTGCCATTCGTAGGTATTTTTCAATCCCGTGTCAATATCAACTTCTGGTTTAAATCCTAATAATTTTCTTGCTTTCTCAATTTTTGAATGCGTAATCTCTACATCTCCCTTCTGTTTTTCAATATAATTCACTTGTTTAGTCTTTTTTGCTATACTATACATTTTTTCGACTAAATTATTTATAACGATTGGATTTGAGCATCCTAAGTTAAATATTTCTCCAATAGAATTCTCTTTTTCTGCGGCTAAATTTAATCCTTGCACAATATCTGAAATGTATGTAAAATCTCGTATCTGTTTTCCATCACCATATATCTGTATAATTTTATTCTTGAGGATGTTATCAAAAAATTTTCTAATTGCCATGTCGGGTCTCCCTCGTGGTCCATAAACTGTATAAAACCTAAGTATAGTCACCGGTAATTTCTGTTCTCTATAATAATAATCTGCATAAATTTCACCACATAGCTTTGAAACAGCGTAAGGTGATATAGGATTTTTTGGATGATCTTCATCAACAGGAGTATACAATGGATTTCCATATATTGATGATGAAGATGCATAAATCACTTTTTTTACACCTACTTCTATTGCATATTCAAAGACATTTACCGAACTAACGATATTATTTCGTGTAACCTCATCTGCATTACGAATAGAGTAGCGAACTCCTGGTATCGCGGCCATATGAAAAATATTGTCTATATCATAATTGATATCCTTTAAAATGGTGCTGTCTACTAAATCTCCGCGGATAAGGTCATAATCTTTTTTAATTACATAATTGTTTGTTATTGCCTTTATATTTTTTTCATTTTCAGAGTATAGACTTCTAAAATTATCGATAATGATAACAAAATTAGGAACTTTAATTAAACTTTCAAAAAGATGAGAACCTATGAATCCTGCTCCACCCGTTATCAAAATGTTCTTGTTTTTTATCATTTTAAAACTGTACTTTTGTTAGTTAATTCTATATATTTGCGTAATTCAACTTACCTAAGATTAAATTAATCAATCTTCATATCAATTTTATATTTTTTACAATACCATGAGATGTAGTCTCGAAGCCCCCTCTCTTGATTATATTTTGGTTCAAAGCCTATAAGTTGATTTGCTTTTGAGATATCTCCATGACTATGTATTATGTCTCCTGGTTTTGGATCTGTATAATGTATTTTAAGATTTTCCTTCTTAGTTATTTTTAACATCAAATTTGCAAGATTAGTTAAAGATATCGGAGATCCACAAGCAATATTTAATATTTCACATCCACTATCATTTTCTGGTGCGAGTAGATTAGCCTGAATTATATCCTTTATGTAGGTAAAATCTCTGGAATTTGTACCATCTCCAAATACAATTAAATCTTCATTTCTTATGATCCTTCCCAACCATATTGCAATAACTCCACTATAAGGAGAATCCATTTGTCTTGGACCATAAACATTAAAATATCTCAATGAAATGGAATTTATACCATAAACTTCATAATAAGCTCGTAGATAAGCTTCACATGCTAATTTTGAAACACCGTAGGGTGAAATTGGCAATCTGTGCATATTTTCTTTCTTAGGCAATGTTGGTGTATCACCATATATAGCGGCACTTGATGCATGAATAATCTTTCCAATATTATTCTTTCTCATCGTATTTAAAACATTTAATATACCTTTTACATTAATATCATTGCAAGATTCAGGCATTCTAATTGATTCTTGAACATTAGTGAATGCCGCTTGATGAAAAATTATATCGATATCCTTACATACATCTAAAAGAAAATTTAGATCCCTTATGTCTCCTTTATAAAATTTAAAATTCTCATTTTTTAGCGCATCCTCTAAATTTTCTATTTTTCCATTAAAAAGGTTATCAATCCCAATTACTTCAGCGTTTAATTCAAGTAATTTATCTGTTAAATTACTGCCTATAAATCCAGCAGCACCAGTAACTACAACTCTCTTACAGCTAAAATCCATCTTTACTCTATTCCCATTATAAATATGTTAAAATAATGAAAGATGTAATATGTATTTATTAATATTCTCAATAAGTTAAATACTTTTTACAAATCTAATTATTACATTTAATTGGAAACTTAGTTTAAGAACTAAATAAAGAATTTTTAAATGAACTTAGAAATTTTAATTTTAAAGTATTTCTTAATATTATTATTCTATAAACTTCGAATTTTATACAATAATGAAAATCTTATTCATTTCTCCATCTCCACCAGACTATTTAGGAGGACTTTCTCTTTTTATTAAAGGTTTAACCAAGAAACTAGGAGAAAATGAGATTAAAGTTGACATTTTAAGCTCATCTCTAACAATGAATAAGGATACATATGAATTATACTCGAAAAATGTAAAACTAATCAAAAAAAAATGTTATCTCTTAGCTGATAATAAAAATATATTAAGAATAAAAAATCCAATCTTCAATGTTATATCATATTTAATTAAATATCGAAAGAATTATGATCTAATTCATGTACATTCATACATTTATTTCTCTACAATGCAAACCCTTTTTTTAAAGAGACTAGTAAGAGATAAAATACCCGTTATTCTCCATTTACATGGAGGAATACAAACAAGTAGTTTTCAAGGCTCTAATTTTATAGAAAAACTTATGCTTTTATTTAAGAAATATTTCTTTGATTTAACTATCGGAAAAATTCTAATCAGTTCTGCTAACGCATTAATCAGTGTGGCAAAAGATGATTTATTAGCAGTAAATAGTGTATTTAGGACAAAAAGGGTAAAAGATAATTATTATATACCTAATGCTTTAGATTTGAACACATTTAAAAAAGATAAATCCCTTGAAAGAAAGTATATTGGGTTTATTGGACGACTAACTAAGATTAAAGGCATTGATTACTTTTTAAAGTTGATTGAAAGGTTTCAGCATATAGACAAAGACCAAGAATTCTTAATAGTTGGTGATGGTCAATACCTCCCTCATGTAAAAAAAGCAATGAAAAGATATCCAATCAAATTCTTTGAGAGTGTCCCTCACGATCAAATGCCAAATCTCTACAATCAATGCACAATTTTTATACAAACTTCCAGAGCTGAAGGATTGCCAACTTGTGTTTTAGAAGCATTATCTTGTGAAGTCCCAGTTGTTGCCTCAAAAGTAGGAGGGATACAAGAATTAATACAAGATGGGGTAAATGGCTATCTTTACGAAAGTGGGGATGTTGACAAGGCAATTGAACAAATAATGTTGATTCGGGAAAAGAATAACTACGAACTTCTCGGAAAAAATGGTAGAAGTTTAATTGAAAGTAAGTATTCATGGAATATTATTGTTAAAAAAGTAATAGAAGTCTATAGGAGAATTATCTCAGATTTCAATAAAAAGATATAAATTAAGTCAAAATTATTTAAAAAAAGTTAATTAAATAATTCAAATAAAAGGTGTTTAACTGTGGCAAAAATTAAAGATGTAATTGGCCAAACAATTCTAGGAAGTGTTATTTTTGACATAAAACCATTTTATTATGCAAGAAGGAATTGGTACCATAAAAAATTCAATATGGAAAAATGGTGTGAAATCCAACACGGGGTTAAAATCTACTGTTTTCATGATGATGTTTTCAGCGGAAAAATCAAGTTTGGAAAGGAATGTTCAATTGGTTGGGATGTAACCATTGATTATAGTGGAAGTATAATCTTTGGAGAGAATGTTAGAATTTCTCATGAAGCGAGAATATATACTCATGATCATGTTGTTAAAGATAAAAATATTAGACTGTTTCAACAGGGACATAAAGCTCATGGATTAATTGTAGGAGATGATGTATGGATTGGAGAAGCGAGTTTTATTTTACCTCAAGTTAGACGAATCGGGAATGGTGCAATTATAGGAGCAAGATCTGTAGTTACTCAGGATGTCCCTGAATACGCGATTGTAGCGGGGAATCCTGCAAGAAAAGTAGGTGAAAGAACTTGAATTTTTTTATTGAATTTTAAGTACTTTTTCCTTTATTATGCGAACTATCCTATGTGAAGTTTTCCCATCCCATTTCTCAATGGATTGTCCTTTTTTATAAGAATTAGTTAAAATTTTGTCCAAATTAAGTTTTAATTTCTCAAAATCATTTCCGATTAATGAATTAGTTCCTTTTTCTATTGTGATAGGTCTTTCAGTATTTTTTCTTAATGTTAAAATTGGTATCCCGAGATATGATGCTTCCTCTTGTATACCACCAGAATCTGTTAAGATAAATTTGCTATTAATCATCAAATTTAGAAATTGCAAATATCCTAACGGTTCGATAAGGATTATTCCTGATTTATTTAATTCATTTTCTAAATTGTATTGCTTGAGGCATTTTTGTGTTCTTGGATGCATGGGGAATACAATTTTAATTTTGGATTGTATATAGTCTAATATTTGGATTACTCTCTCTAGATCCTCCCTATTATCAACGTTTGAAGGTCGATGTATTGTAACTAATCCATATGATTCAGGAATTAAACTCAATTCTTTATAGTAATTCGTTTCTTGAGACTTCTTAAGATTTTGCATTAAATTATCAATCATAATATTTCCAACGAAGAAAATTTTACTAGGATCTATTCCTTCGTTTTCTAAATTAGTTAAAGCGCTAGTTTCTGTTATAAATAAGTAATCTGCTACTTGGTCAGTTAGTCTTCTGTTTATTTCTTCTGGCATTTTAAAATCAAAACTTCTTAATCCTGCTTCAATATGTGCCACTTCTACAAATAGCTTCTTAGCGACCAAAGCACAAGCAATTGTTGAGTTGACATCGCCCACAACGATCACAAGTTTAGGATTTTCCTTTATAACTACTTTCTCAAACTCGATCATGATCTTTGCAGTTTGTACTGCGTGAGATCCTGATCCTACTTTAAGGAAGTAATCTGGTTCCGATATTCCTAAATTGTCAAAGAAAATTTTAGACATATTATAATCGTAGTGTTGTCCTGTATGAATTAATTTGAACTTAATTTTTCGTTTTCTAAATTCATTAATTAAAGGTGCAATTTTCATAAAATTTGGCCTTGCTCCTCCAACAATGAGAATATTACTCGTCATTTTTTAATTCAAATGAATATAAATTCGACTTATTTTAAACAATATAATAAAGAAGGTGTTAAATGTTTTTTTATCATATTAATCCTCCTCCCCTGGACAAAAAGGATTAAAATTTTACCTTTTCAATAGAGAAAACGTACTTTTAATAATCTGATTTTCAAAATAGCTTTTTATTCGTATTTTTAAATGCTTCTTTTTCAAATTCTGTGCGAAATTTTGATAATAACTAAAATTTTTAGAGATTTCAATAATTTTATCAGCAATCACTTTTGGATCTGAAAAATCATCTAATACAAGTTCGGTATGAGGTTTAAATAATGATTTAATATTACCAGATTTATTAGTTAGAATAATTTTTCCTTTTATAATTCCTTCAACTATCTTTATTGGAATCGTTGAAGGGCATATATTCTTAACCATTGGTAGGATTAAGAGATGCTCCATATCAATTATTTCTGATACTTTTCGATGCGGTTGAGAACCCAAGAAATAAACATTATCATTTAAATCATAATTATTAACTTTTTCTTGAATAATTTTTTTTGTGGGGCCATCTCCTACTAATTTTAATATAATTGGGAATCCATTATTTTTTAATATATGAACAGCATCAATTAATGGCTCTAACTTATCATATTTATGAAATCTGCCTGTGTATCCAATAATTAAAGGTTTTCCATCACTAAAATTATAATTTGTAGCCTTAGTTGTCAAAAAGTAATCCTGAACATAGTAAGGTAATAATACGATATTTAACGAGGAACCTCCATATTTTTTAGCAATTCGTCCTGCAATTTCATTTTCTACAAAAAGCGTGGTTGAATGCCTAATTACAAATTTTTCAAATTGAAAATCCAATTTGAGAAAAATTTTGGTTAATAAATTGGATTTGGATTTGTATGATGGATTCTTAGAAAATGCAATTTTTTCAATTGAAGAAAATGGAGTACACCCAACATTGAGTAAAATGGTGTGTTTCATCACTTTTTTAAAAAAAGCAGGAATAATTCCTAGTCTAGTGCCTCTTATCACAAATATTTGATTTTTTTTTGTTGCCAAAAAGATAATTCTAAGGAGTAGTTTTAAAAAAGAAAAAATATTGACGGAATTATCTTTATTTCTGACAGGAAATATTTTAACTACGTTAAATTCTGAAGGAATAGCGCTAATAAATTTATTATCATTATTTGAATCACCATAGGAGAGATCGCCCAAATTAGAATGCGTACAATAATAAACATTTTTCATGCTAATTCAATAAAACATAGATTATTTTAATTTTTTTCTTCGGGATATTATTCCTATTTTATTCTTCTTATTGCGAAACTTAATTTTCTGTCAGTTTCATGAGTTAAAAAGATAAACTCCCAGTTGTTTTTCATACAAAATTGGTTAACCGCTTGTACTACACCATACGGCAGAGCTCTATTAATATTTCCTTGACAATAATCATGTCCCGCAATTATTCCATTATCTTTTACTTTCAGTCGACATAACTCTAATTCTTTTAGTGTCTGATTGTAAGAATGTGTTGTATCGATATATACCCAATCGAAATACCCATTCTCAACTTTCTCCAATTCTATCTCTGAGAACCCTCTTTTAATAACGACCGTTCCAGAATTAATTTCATTTTGAAATCGGTTTTTTACAAAATTCATTTTAATGATACCTGAGCCCCATGTATCTATTAAAAAAAGCTTTTTTGGGTGTGTTAAAGAAATTATCTTCTTTGAAAAATCTCCTTTATCAACACCTATTTCAGCGGTGATCCCATTTTTTGGAAGGAATTTTAGCAATATCTCTCTATTAAGAATCACTTTAAGGTTTTCAATATTTTTTTGATTTAGATTTATTTGTTGTAGAGCATTAACGTTAGAAATCGTTTTATTTTTCCTTATAATCATGTTATATCCAAACAATTTTACCAATTTGAGGATAAAGGAATAGCTTTTTCTGAGTATTTTTAACATAATTATCTTATTTATTTTTTTCAGTTTAAATTTAACTAAATAATTCAAGTGGTTAATGCTTTTTTATAAACCTCTTAATGAAATCGATTAAGAATTCTCTTTTAAATATAAAAATCAAACACAAATATGCAATACTTCCTAGTGAAACATAATATAGGGATTGAAATAGATTCGAAGGAGTCCAAAAAACCAGACCTCCTAAGAAACTAATAAATGTAGCCAAAATACTAAATAATAGAAATATTCCAAAAGATTTCAAATAATCTTTAAAGCAGGGTTCTAATACCTTCTTTACTAAAAAAAAGTAGAAAAAGTAAAAGAGAATGAAGTTAGAAAGCAAGAAGGCTATTGCTACTTCGTTTATGCCTCCAAAGTAAACTCCTAGTATTATTATAACAGGTTGAATCGCTGCAACAACAGCGTTCCAAAAGAATCCTCGCTTTGCATAGCCTTTTGCAAGTAAGAGTGACCCTACGGGATTATGAATTGACCTAAACAAACCTACTAATGAAAGTATTTGCACTAATATAATCGAAGGGTACCATTCAACACCATACAATAAAGGAACAAAGTTAGGAGCAATCAAAAATAGCATAAGGAGTATCGGAAAATTGATGGAACTAACAGTAGAAATCAGATCTAGATATTTTTCTTTAAGCATTTTAACATTATTTTGCATTTTAGAAAAGTATGGAAACGATACCCTAGTAAAAATAGGGTTGATTAAGTTAATTGGGTATAAGACAAGATTGTAGGCTATAGTGTAATAACCCAAGGCCGTAGTTCCCAAAAATTTCCCAATTAATATTTTATCAAAATTTGAATTTAACAAATTTATAGAACGTTCACCCATTTGATAGAAACCAAATGATAAAAAATTATTAACCTCTGAAAGCTTAAATTCCAATGAAGGTTTCCAAATTTTTAAACCAATAATTAACAACAGGCAAGACTTCACCAGGCTTCTTAGGATATATCCTATTACAACTGACATAACGCCCCAACCATAGAAAGCTAATAGTATTGAACTTCCAACTAAAATTGTCGAAGTTATGACATCAATTAAAGCAATAGATCTAAAAACTAAATCTTTCCTTAGTAAAGTTTCAAATTGTTGACCTATTGGAATGATAAGAAATATTATTGCCGTTACCCTTATTAGGGAAGTTAATTCAGATTTATTATAAAAAATAGAGATTAATGGCGCTATTAAAACAAGAATTAAGAATATTAGAAAACCAATAACAAAAGTTATCCAAAATATAGTAGATATCTGTCGTTTAGACACTTTCTGATAATGAATCACTGCCCCAGAAACACCAACATCAGAAAATGCAATTCCAAATCCAAGAACAATCAAAATCAACCCCATAATCCCATATTCTTCAGGTGTAAATAATCGTGCAAGAAAAACCATCATAATAAATTGAGTTATTGCTGAATATGTTAAAGAGATTGTATTCCATCGAATTCCTACATCAGCTTTTTGATCTATTATATTAAAATCAATATCCTCACCTTCATTGAGAACATCTTTATCATCGTTCATATTATCAATCCTGGTATTATGGTGTCGATGCTATTATTACCTGCAAGTATATTGCTTTTCATAGAATTTTAAATAATCTTGGTTTATCACGTTTTCTAACCATTTCTTATTAGATACATACCAGTCAACTGTCAATTTTAATCCTTTTTCAAAATCTACTTCAGGTTTCCAATTTAATTCTTTAGTAATTTTATTGTGATTCATGGCATATCTTAAATCATGACCCGGTCTATCTTTTACAAAAGTTATTAATGATTTTTGTTTATTCATAAGTTCTAACAAAATTTCAGCTAAATCTACATTTGAGATTTCGGAATCTCCCCCAATATTATATATTTCTCCAATACTTCCTTCTAATAGTACTTTTACTATAGCTTTACAGTGATCGATTACATAAATCCAATCTCTTACATTTATTCCCTTACCATATATAGGTAATTCTTTATTGCTTAATGCATTGTTAATCAGTAAAGGTATTAATTTTTCAGGAAATTGATATGGACCATAGTTATTGGAACAACGAGTTATATTTATCGGAAGATTAAAACTTTTGTAGTAAGCCCTTACTAAGAGATCTGCAGAAGCCTTACTTGCAGCATAAGGGCTATTAGGGGATAATTGATGGTTCTCGTCAAATGGGGCATCATTGAGGCTTAAAGATCCATAGACTTCATCAGTAGAGATTTGAAGATATTTTTTAATGTTATTTTTTTTAGCTGAATTTAACAAACTAATTGTCCCTGAGATATTGGTATCACAAAATAGAGATGGATTGTATATCGAACGATCAACATGGGATTCAGCAGCAAAATTTATGATATAATCTATATCATCCTTTTGAATTATATTATCAATAGCGTCAAAATCGCGTATGTCATTTCTATAAAATTTATATTGATTAGGGTACTTTTCTTCAATATTTTTCAAATTTTCTGGATTTCCAGCATAAGTTAATTTATCTACATTAATAATTTTTAAATCTATATTAGATTCGAGTACAAATCTTATAAAATTACTTCCAATAAATCCCATACCCCCAGTAACAAGACAGACTTTCATAATATCATCTACAATTTAGCTTTTTAATTATATCCCATATGAATTGATTAAGAAGTAATAATCAAATTCTTTATAAATTTATAATTGAGTATTTTTTTAATATTTTTGTGGTAAAATCTGTTCTTTCAAACCTTGGAATAACTTCTATTCGAATTAGATTTAAGAATCATTGTCTCCTCACAGTGTGGCAACTCTATACTGAGAAATGATATAAAATTATTCTGGTTCTCCTTCTCGAGAAATTTTATTTAGGTATTCTCCATAATCTGTGTTTAACATGGTATTTGCGATCTTCTGTAAATCATCTCGGGAAATATATCCTTTCCGATATGCGATCTCTTCGAGACATGCTATATATAGCCCTTGTCGTTTCTGTATTGTTCGTACAAAATTTGATGCTTCAAGAAGTCCATCATATGTTCCTGTATCAAGCCAAGCGAACCCACGTCCTAGAAGTTCTACTCGTAAATTCCCTTTTTTAAGGTACTCATTAAGTAAATCCATTATCTCAAGCTCTCCTCTAGATGATTTTTCCAAAGCTTTCGCTATTTCAACAACTTCCTCATCACAAAAATAAAGTCCGGGAACAGCGTAATTTGATTTTGGTCTGGATGGTTTCTCTTCTAATGATATCACTCGACCATCTGTATCAAATTCAACAACTCCAAATTCTACTGGATTATTAACATAATAACCAAAGATTACTGCTCCTTTTTCCAACGTGGATGCCTTGTTTAATACTGGTGTGAAACCTTGACCAAAAAACATATTATCACCCAAGATTAGAGCAACTTTATCACCTTTTATAAAATTTTCTCCAACGATAAACGCATCTGCTAACCCGCGGGGTTCTGCTTGAATCTTATAAAAACACTTAATTCCTACCCTACTACCATCACCCAGCATCTTCTTGTATAATTCAATATATTCGGGGTTTGAAATAATAAGAACCTCCCTAATACCAGCCAACATTAGCACGGACAATGGATAATAAATCATTGGTTTATCATAAATAGGGATAAGATGTTTACTTATGGCTTGTGTAATCGGATAAAGTCTTGACCCGCTTCCTCCTGCTAAGATAATTCCTTTCATGCTCTATATCCTAAATCAATTACAACTCTTATTAATATTATATCTATATTATATTTTTATTTTTATAAAAGGAAACCTATAGCTTATTTGGAGATGGAATTAGAGTAAAAGGATTAATTCAACAAAGTTTAAATTCTAAGTGTTTAATAGAAAAATAAACAGATTTTTGAAATTTGTTGATTTTAAGGTTATAGAAACAAAAAAAAAGTTATAATGCTATAAAATTGCATGTGAGGATAAACTGAATAAAAAGATCTTATTACTTGGAGGTTTTGGTTTCATCGGAACTAATCTAACTGAAGAATTGATTAAATACAATGAATACGATATCATAATATTTGAAACTGAAAATGTATTTATTCAAAATCCAGATCTATTGAAAAAAGCTCAAATATATTATGGGGATTTTCATAATGAGGAAGATTATGAACGAATTTTTAAGGAAAATAGGGTTGATATGGTAATTCATCTTATAACTACTACTTATCCATCTTCCTCTAATAAAAATATTGTATTTGATATTAAATCAAATCTAATAAATTCAATTAATTTGTTAAACATAATGGTGAAGTATAATTGCAAAAATATTATATTTATTTCTTCAGGTGGGACAATTTATGGTATTCCCCAAAGGGATTTGAAACTCTCAAAATTAAATAATTTAGTCCATATAAATAGTTAAAAAGATGTAA
>JBHLRJ010000053.1:0-25208 GCA_048882645.1 Candidatus Thorarchaeota archaeon | reverse complement strand
AGGGTATGTTGCTGCAACTAAGGAATTAATGGATGGAATAAGAAAAGTACACGATTACCTAACTGTATGTGCACCTTCCTTATTACAATATGCAATTTTAAAAGCATTTACTTTAGGACCTTCATATTTCACCCAATTGATTCAAAGATATCAAACTAATCGGGATTACCTTCATAATCAGCTCACTGATTTAGGAATGAAAGCTTTTAAACCTCAAGGTGCTTATTATATATTTGCTGAAATATCTCAATTTGGTATGAATGATTTAGAATTTTCTGACTATTTAGTAAAAGATGAAGGTGTTGCTGTTGTTCCTGGTTCAAGTTTTTTTAATAATAAATCTCTTAATGGTAATCCCGGCTCTTCTTATGTGAGATTTTCGTTTTCTCAGAAGTTAGAAACCCTAAAAACTGCTGTACAAAACATGAAGAAAAAATTTTTTTGAAAATTAATTCAGTACTCTTATTTATATTACCTCCTATAATTTAGTCTTATATGCCGGAAGAGGCAATTAATAGTGATCAAAAATATAGAATTATAATCTATCACGGTCATCTCCATAAAATTCCTATTGAGGATAATTTAGAGAAAGATCAAGGGCAGAAAGGAGAAAATTCAAAAGAATCAATTAATTAGGACTTATTCTTACAATACTCGTTAGGTATTTAAATATGTGATGTCCAATATATAATATCATTTTAATTTCTGAGTTGATTCTTTTTGAGCAATAATGAGCATAAAAAGGAAGAGTTTCAAAATAATTTATTAAGCCCGTTACCCGTGGTTTTAGTAGGAGCCCAAGTAAACAATAAACCAAACTATTTAGTAATTGGCTACATTTGTCCCTTTGATTTTGGGAAATATATTTTCTTCAGTTTGTTTAAAAAGCGTTATACTAGAATAGGAATTCAAGAAAACAAAACTTTTAGTGTTAATATCCCTTCAGAAGATCTTTTAGCTAAGACTAATCTCTGTGGTAATAAATCTGGTCGAGATTTTGATAAATCCTCACTCTTTTCTACCTTTTATGGTGATTTAAAGACTGCTCCAATGATAAAAGAATGCCCCATAAATATAGAATGTAAAGTAACTGAAATTCTTAACTATGATCCAAATGAAGGTATTATTGGTAAGGTAGTTAAATCATACGCTAATGCTCAATACTTAACAGATAATAAACTCGATTGGAGGAAGATACATCCTATCATATGGGCAACAGGTGGGGATTTCAATTACTACCAGCTAGGGGATAGAATATTTCCTTAAGAAGATAAAAGATATTAAAAGAAAGCTTAAACTCTTTTAAAATATTAATTATATTTTGAACTGATAAGGATTTTTTAAATGAGTGAAAATGAATACATAAAATTATTAAAAGGAAGAAGAAGTATACGAACTTTTGAATCAAGACCAATTGAAGATAGTGTCTTGACACAAATATTAGACACGTGTAGGATGTGTATGAGCGCTCGGAACAGGCAGCCATGGACATTTTATGTGATTAAAAATAATAAATTGATTAAAGAAGTAGCAAAAGAGTGTACTACAGGCCCTTTTGCTGCAAGAGCACCATTATTAATCGCTATTGTTGGAGATATGGAACTCTCTCCTAATTGGTATCTTCATGATACATGTTTTGTTTCGTTACAGCTAGCATTGGCTGCATGGTCATTTGGTATTGGAACTTGTTGGATAGGAAGGATTAACAGAGATAATGTAAAAAAATTGTTAAATCTTAAGGAAAAAGATCATTTGCTAACAGTACTTCCATTGGGATATCCAAAAGGTGGGATCCCTGAACCAAGGCCTAGAAAAGCATTAGCTGAAATTGTCAAGTATATAGATTAATAATTGGAAAATTAGCTTTTTTTTGTTTTTTCTTTCATTAATTCATCCAAGAATTTCAGTTAATAAGGAGTTTTTTATATTTCCTCCGCTAATAATAGCTACAATGTTTTTATTACGAAAATTTTGTGTTTCCTCAAGAATATAAGCTACAGGTGTAGCGCCCGCTCCTTCTACTATTTGCCCCTCTTCTTCCCAAAGGATACGAATTGCCTTTTTAATACTCTCTTCTTTTACTAGGGCTATTTTATCAACATACTTATAAATCAATTCAAAAGTTTTCGCATCTTCTTCAAGGCCACCAGATAATCCTTCTGCAATTGTTTGAGATTCCTCTATGTGAACAATCTTCCCAGATTTCCAGGATTCATACATAGTAGATGCTCCCTTTGTTTGCACTCCAATTGTCTCAACATTTGGATCTATGGATTTAGCAGCTAAAGCGATTCCAGAGATTAAGCCTCCACCCCCTATTGGAGTGATAATTGAATCTATATTTTTCATTTCATCGTAAATCTCAAGAGCAATTGTCCCTTGACCCGAAATAATGTCCAAGTCATTATATGGGCTGATGTAAGTCAACCCTTCTTCAATAGAGAGATCTCTCGCCTTTCTCTCAACTTGGTCAAAGTCTCCTTCTTGAACAATTACTACATTGTATTGTTTAATTTTGTTCAATTTTAGTTCTGATATATGTGCTGGAACTACAATTTTAGCAGATATATCTAAAAATTTTGCAGCTAAAGCCACACCTTGAGCATGGTTTCCAGACGATGCTGTAATGACTCCACGTTTCTTTTCTTCTGAATTCATTTCTAACATACGATTAAATGCCCCACGAACTTTAAAGGAATTTGTAATTTGAAGATTTTCTAATTTTAAATACACATTACCCCCACACATTTTACTGACAAAAGTGGACTTTATAAGAGGGGTTTTTCTAACAAACTGTCTAATTCTTGTTCTGGCATTCTTGATTGATTTGAGATCTAGCACATTCCTATTCTTATCAATTTTGGTTAATATAAATTTTTAATTTAAAATAAGTAAAATCCATTTTAATATTAGGAATATTCTTAAAACCATAACATAATTTTATTTAGTCCTTTGATTATGATGGAGATTGTATGAAAACCAAAATTGATGAAAAAGTATGGAATATCCAAGGGTACATTCAAAAACTCGAAACCATCAAGAATTTAATTATAGCACATTTAAATTCGCTTGAAAAGTTGGATGGTAGTACAAAAGATTTCTGGATCTCCCATGTTAAAGAATTTTATTATTATATTGTGTCTGCTTGGGAAACTTTACAAGTAAATGTGTCAAGAGAAGAAATAAATCTTAATAAATCAAAAGGTTTCTTATATGGGGCACAAAATCGTCTTTCCCAAATTATAAGTGAACTTAATATTTTTCAGGGTGACACAACATCAAACCTAATTTCGCAAGCCGAAACTGTTTTTAAAGAATGCTGGGATGCATTTTGGTTAATATTTAATAAGTTATTACCTAAGAAAGATTTGGTTAAACCTCATGAAATTGTAATTAAAATTTCGGATTTAGAATATCATTTGCCGTGTTCTGTTTGCGGGGATATCGCTGTTGAGTTTAAGATTGGAGAAAGTCGGTTTAGTAAAATTGAATCACTGTTATTTAAAGGAATCACCCATGGAACCGCATTAAAAATTACTCTTGCTGAGAAATTATTTAAAATCTTACAGAAAAAAGATCTTCTTGGCGTACATAATTTCATGAAAGAGCATCACACATATGAGGGACTAGATGCCTACTGCCCCGAATGCAATAAAATTTATTGTTGGGAACATTACAATGCTAAAGAAGAATACGATGACAGTTTTTATGATTGTACCATGGGTATATGCCCAAAGGGACATAAAAGAATAATAGATGATTAATTTCTTTAGAATTATTACGATTCTTTTTTATATCAATAAAATTAAAAATTATTGAAAGCCTAAATTATTAAAATAATTAAATTAATACTGAGAGATTTTAATATGGAATTTTATGATGTTGTAAAATCAAGAAGAAGCTATCGAGTTTATAAACCAGATATGCCAGAAAAAGAAAAAATCGAGAGAATTCTAGAAGCTGCAAGACTTTCTCCCACTTGGGCCAATATGCAAGGTGTACACTATATTGTAGTTCAAGAACCAAGTAATGTTAAAGCTGTATGGGAGGCAGTAGGCCAAAAACAGAAATTTAAGCAAGCACCCACGTTTATAGTTGGAACTATCTCTGAAAAAGGCTCTGGAATGAATTCGAATGGTGAAAAGTATTATGGTGTAGATTTTGGAATTTGTTTTGAACATTTAATATTAGCTGCCACCGCCGAAGGATTAGCAACGTGCTGGATAGGATGGTTTAATGAAAAAAAAGTGAAAGAAGTTTTAGGAATTCCTGATGAATATAGGGTAATGGGATTAACTCCTTTAGGTTATTCTATGAAAGCTAGAGGAGAAGTTAAAGAACGTAAATCGTTAGAAAAAATTGTTCATTACGAAAAATTCTAATCTAAATATATTTTTCTTTCATTTTATCAAAATTAGAATATACGAGCATAATTATGAGAGAAAGAAAATGCTTTAGGTGTGGGAGAGTACTTGATTTTGAAAGCTATATAAAAAATGGTAGCACAAAGAAAGCAGAATATCTAACAGAGATCTGGAATAGTGAGTATATTGAATTTTTTTGCTGCCATTGTTATTGTTTTTTAACTAAATATCAACCTAATATTAATTTTGAATGAAACTCTTAATATGAAAATCATACATACTTAAGAATAAAGTTAAGATTTTTAAATTAAAATGAAACTCTTTAGAGATTTTGAGGGAAAATTTATAGTATCAAGTTCTCTAATAATGGGAATTTTCATTACATTTACAACTATACTCCATCATATATTTCCACAGATCTTACAGGTTCCAAATGTCCGTGGTCCTTACACAATAAAACCCTTATGGTTAGATTTGTCGTTCTTTGATTCTATAACGATAATGTTATCAATTAGTATAATATACCACGGGATTAAAACACGCGGCAAGTTCAAAACAATATGTTTTTTTTATGGCTCTATAGTTTTCGCAGGTTTAGAAGAATGCCTGTGGATATTATCTGGTCGATTCAACTTAATATCTTTTAAGACTTATTTTTTCACAAGAGGAGGACTTTGGTTTTTAGAAATTCCACTTTCTGTTTGTTTAATGTGGTTTATTATTGTATGGTGTTGTTTGTATGTAGCTGAGATTATATTTCCTAATAAAAAGTTTCTCTTTCATGCATTTATAGCCGGGATTTTTGCTGTTTCATTGGATCTGTTTATCGATCCAATGATGGTGAACTATGGGGCAGTTTCAATGTTTTCGGATTCTGAAGGGATGTGGGTATGGTTAAGCGATCCGACCAAAATTTTCAGGATCTTTTCAATCCCCTTTTTTAACTTTCTTGGCTGGTTTTTTGTAATCTTTGGATTCTCATGGCTATATGGCTATATTTTGGATGATGAAAAGATAGAAGAGAGAGGGAAAAAAAAATCACTCCTCTTTTTTATTGTTGGGATACCTTTGATAATCATTAGTATTTTTTTCATTATTTTAATAATTAATTTTATAATCCAACCATTTTTGGGGGGATTTAATCTTATACCTATTGGATAGGAGGATAGAGGTGAAAATATAATAAGAATTAATTACAAATATATCCCGATTTTAGTACTCCTCTTTATTTATTTCATGCTATTACTGCAATCTATTTCAGTAGCTCTTGGGAAAAACAATCTAATTTTTGCCATTTTGGCTTTATTAACTCCCATCCCAATATTTATTGGAATTATTTACTCTATTATTAAACTCCACAAGCAGTAAATGAGTGTTACCATATATCGGATTTGTCATTCTTCAGGCTTTCTAAAGTTTCTTCTAAAATTTTTATGACATGTTCTTTGTAAGAATCTTGTTCTGGGTAGTTATAACTAAACATACGCCAATTTGGGCGCTTATGACCGACCTTAAATTTTATTCCTTTCATTGAGGTCATATAAGAGTTCTCATCAATCTTAGTTGCGATTTGATCTGCAAGAATATACCAATGAAATTTCGTATTAATGTGAGCCCCCGAATTCTTCGGAGCTGGTCTTAATCTTGTCTTTAAACTCTCAAAACGAATATTCCATTTATCTGGAGCTATTTTAGTCTCAATCCATTTCCCATCTGTGTAATTCCAAGAGTGAGAGCCTCCTACTCTCATGCCCGAATAAATTTTATTATTATATTTTTTCAAAATATCATACATTATATATGAATCATACTTTTTTTTCTAATTTAAAATCTCTATAATATGACATGAATTGAAAAAGTTAAATTGCTTATATAGAATAAAAGACTCGTAATTTATTGAAAATAAAAGAAAAAAAATTAAAAATTAGGAATATTTTTATTTCCAATCATATTTTCTTGGACCAATCCAGATTAACATGATTGCTGGGATTAGGATAAATACTCCTCCCCAAGCATACCAACTAAAGAATGTAAAGATAAGACCCCATATAAACATCCATGGGACCTTTAGGCTTCCAAGTTTTAAATACCAACCATATAGGGTTTCCCAGTCTTTTTCACCGCATGGTTTTGAAAATTTAGGTCTAATGATGATAACAGCTATTATTATTACTACAATACTCCATATAAGATACCAGATGTACCGAAAAGGAACTGGTATTTGAGAGCTAGGGGGTAATAGAGAATTGGCAGCTACAACTTGTCCAATATTGACAATACCCCAAATAATACCGACAATCCCGTTTATCATAATAAAGATCCAAGCTAATTTTCCTAGGGTAGAGACCCATCCAGTATGTTTCCATTCTTCACTCATTTTATCTTACCTTAACACTTAATTTTAATTTTTGAATTTGTTTTCTAATTAAAGGTCTTTAACTTATTAATATATAAAATGACTTATATAAAATTTCGGAAAAATTACATATTCTTATTAGTTGGATAATAACCAAAAATTATCAAGACTAATCAACTGGACATTTTCACTTTGATTCTGAATTTAGGATTTCTTCAACATAATATAAGCCAACGAGATTTCCTCTTCGTTCAAATTTTCTTGAAACCAATAAGATAATTACATGTTCATTTTCGTCGAGTAATCCTATGTTAACAGCATGAATTACTGATTGTTCAATTATTTCCTCGGCATTCAATTGAAAAAAATCAACATTTTCTATATGGACGGGTTGAACGCCCCATACAAGATTTAATTCCCTTGCTGTTCGAGCCGAAGGGGTCATAGCAATAATTGGTAATGGGGGGCGATATTTAGCAATCATTTTTGCTCCATAGCCTCTTCGGGTGATTACTAAAATTTTACCCCTGAAATTTAACTCTTGCATCTCCGAGGCTAAAGCAAAAATAGCATGTCCCAAAGTTTGAGTATGTGTCAATCTTTCAGAATCATAATTGTTTGGTTTTCTCTTCGGCATATTCTCAGTGGCTGTCTTAGCAATCTGGTTCATATATTGCACAGCATTAATAGGGTATTTACCAACTGCGGTTTCACCAGAAAGCATTACTGCATCACTCCCATCGAAAACAGCATTAAACACATCATTAGCTTCTGCACGGGTAGGTATAGGTGCATTTATCATAGATTCTAACATTTGAGTTGCGACTATTATTGGTTTTCCTTCTTTATTGCATTTGTAAATCATCTCTTTTTGTTCTAAGGGTACTTTATCCGGATCAATTTCGACACCCAGATCTCCTCTTGCAACCATAATTCCATCTGATACAGTCAAGATCTCATCAAAATTGGTTAAAGCAATAGGTCTCTCAATCTTAGAAATAAGTTTTACCTGTTCATTCCCATAATTTTCAAGAATTTTTCTTACGTGGAGAACATCACTACTATCTGACACAAATGAAATTGCTACATATTCGGGGTCTAATTCAGCAATCACTTCTAAATCTTTGATATCTTTTTTCGTAGGAACTCTTTGTTTTAGTTCTCCTGATGGGATATTAACTCCTTTTCTGTTACTTATCATTCCCCCCGCCAAAACCTCTCCCACAAGATACTCATTGGTTTTGGATTTTACTTTAATTTTGATAATTCCATCATTTACAAAAAACACATCTCCTACTCTCATCGACTTTAGAAATCCCTCTAAGGGTATTGAAAATTGATTCTGATCCCCTTCAATATCCCTTTCGAATACTTTAACTTCTTGTCCAATATTTAAACTATAAGCATTTTCTTCTTTGAATTCCCCTACTCGTATTTTAGGCCCTTGAATATCAGCAAGGATCCCAACATATTTATTTATCCCCCTAATTCTTTTCACTAATTGTCTTTTTTCATCATCAGTTCCATGTGAGAAATTAAGACGAAAGATATCGACTCCGGCACTAATAAGATCTTTGAGCATTGTTTTAGTACTTGATGCGGGTCCTATTGTGGAGATTATTTTGACAGTATTCTCTCTTAGAGACATTCTAGTTAAACCTCTTAATTTTCTGCGATGTTTAATAAATTGATATAATATAAAATAATTTTAGAATAGAATTGCTAAAATAATTAATAAAATTATTGTATATACCTTAAAAATTATTTATTTTCAACAAGGTTTTTTAATTTTACAAGTTTATCCCTAAATTCTCTCCGTGTCTCGTTTAAAACTTTTATGAAAATTTCATAATCTTCGCTACTTGTGATTTCTTTCAAGGAGAATAATTGAATTCTAACTGGTTTGGGATAGATGGAATATTGAATTAATTTAAGATCGTTTTTAATTGCGATATCTGACGCAAGTAGCACTAATAAATCAGAACTGCTGTTGGCAAGAGATACTGCTAGAAAGTATCGTAATTTTGGTTGTTTCAGGTAATTTTTAACGGTAATAAAATAAAATCTCTTGTGATAAGCATTCAAATCATATATAGATTTTACTGGTAGTGAGTAGGATTTTTTGTCAACGATTTCAGCAATAGGAGGATGCTTTCCCTTTATTTTATTATTGCTTTTTCTTATTTTATCTGTAATAAGAGATCGTAGTTGTTTTTCGTTTAATCCTGACATGGAACTTGATTTTATTTTGTATTTTAAATAAATTCCTTTAGATTATTTGAGTAAATATTTAGTCAATATAAATCTTTTATAATAAATTCTAAATCAAGATCTCTCAAAGTTTCTTTTAAAGGGTATCCATTTTCTTGATTCCACCCCATTTCTCGGCAAAATCTCTTGTAAAATTCAATGTATTCTATAGTTTTACCTCTATTCGGTCCTTTCTTATCTGGTGGATCACCAATAACTCTATTAGGTAATCTATTTTGAGAAATATCTATTCCTTCTCGGATGTTGAATGTTTGCCGTAAGGTTTGAATTCTATGCCCTATTTTAATACACTCATCTACATCTACATCCCATCCTGTTAAAGAATTTATTAACTCAACTAGGGGGTATATACCAAACATAGTGGAGAATAGGCATAAGCCAGCACTATTAATCGTTTGATTAAGTCCTGATATAATTTTTTGGGCTTTTATTTTTCTTTCTTCATTGAACTTCCATCTAAATGGTAATCTTAATCCTTTGAGATAAGATTTCATATCAATAAAATCAATGCTCGCTGATGTATGTCTTCCAGGAGTAGGATCAAAGGCATAAGAAAAGCCCAAAGATTTAAAAAAACGGGGATTGTGCATTGGAATTTCAGAACCGAATGATGTCATAACAAACTGTTTACTTTCTGGACCTATTTTTTTCGAGGCAATTTCACAACCATCAGCTAAGAGGTCACCAAATCCCTCTCGCTCGATGATTTTTTCAACCAATCTAACAATTGCATCAGAATTTCCCCAGGTTAGTTCTAAACCATCTGTATCTGATTTTGTTAAAATTCCTTTTTCGAAACATTCAATTGCAAATCCAATAGTAGTACCAGTAGAGATCGTGTCTATTCCAGCGCGATTACACTTGTTATTTATCTTAAATATTGACATCAAATCATCATTGAGTAAATATGGCCCAAAAGATGCACATGTTTCATATTCAGTAATGTGCATCTCATCAATATCTAATTCTGGTATTTTTAAAATAGCTCCACATTGAACGGGGCAGCCAAAACACCCATAATCTTTTACTTTATATTTTAAGATATTAACTGCTGAAAGTTTTATAGAATTTTTAAAGGGAAAATCATACATCCCAATTCCATCCCAATTTTTAATGGGTGTATCTCCATTTTCTGCTCCTATTGTATTTCCTGCGCTCGTGCCTAAATTTCTATACACCTGCCTTAATATACCCGAAGGTGCTGACATTCCTACTTTCAATCTTCTAATCCATTTTGCGATATTAGGTAATTTAAACAGAACATTTCTCAGAAAAACTCCTGGATTTTTATCAGTAGCTCTTTTATTATACCATATTACATGATTATTAAAAGAACTCTTATCATTCATCTGAATTTTCGCATTTCCACTTAAAACTAGCGCTTTAAGTTTTTTCGATCCCATTAAAGCTCCAAGTCCAGATCGAGCAGCTATTCTTCCTCCATCATTAACAACCCCTGAAATTTTAGATAATTTCTCCCCTGATTTTCCGATAACTGCGACTTTGGTGTATTTACCATGCTCTTTTTTCAATATATTTTCGGATTCGATTGTATCTTTTCCCCAAATATCTGATGCGTCTACAATTTGCTTCTCATCTTTTATTATTGACACATATTTCGGATGATCAGCAGATCCCTTAAACAAAATCGCATCATATCCACATTTTTTAATCTCAGGACCGAACGTACCTCCACTATTAGCATCTCCCCATGTGCCTGTCAACGGAGATTTCCCTGCAATCATATATCTTCCTGAAAGAGGGGCAGAAGTTCCAGTAAGTAAACCCGGGAAAAAACCCAAGATTGATTCAGGACTTAATGGAACAATCCCTAATGACATATTATCATAAATTAACTTAACTGCTAAACCATATCCTCCTAGATAATGTCGATAAATTTCCTCGCTTATAATTTGTTCTTTAAAAGTTTCTTTTGTCAGATTTATCCATAATATTTTCCCAAAGAACCCTACGCCCATAATAGTTTTTAGTTAAAATTGATTCTTAAATGATTAACTAATTAATTAAAGTTGCCATTTTATAAAAAATAGAAGAATTTTGTTCAATTCTATCAAATTTATAAATATAGAAAATGGAAATTATTCCTTTATTAAATTCTTAACGAACATTTAAATATCTAAACTAGTTATTAATAGTTGGAATCTCTAATTCCCGATAATAAAAGAAAAGCCTTTATTCGGTGAATTTGTGCAAGAAGTGGGTTTTATTTAGAATTAAGGGTTTCATGAATATTCAATTCTAACTGAATATAATAAATATTTATTGGAAAATTATGTCAGTGGTCCCAGCAGTAAAAGAAAGTGAGATCTCAGTACGGAGATTTATCGATTGGGATAAATTCAAGAATATTTTTTACAATAATATTTATTTAGAAAATTATAAAATCGTTATAAAGATGCCCCTTCTCCCGCAAATGGATTCAGAAGACGATATCAAGATTAAGAAGTTTAACCTTGAAAAGTATACGTATCTCTGTTCTTATTAGCTTAATTTTGAGGTTTTTCCCTTCTTTCTTTTAAAATAGTGTTCCAACAGCTAAAACAAATAAAATCTCCTGATTCTAATAATACCATATCTTTTTGGGCGCGAATCATTCCACACATTGTGCACTTCTTCTTCATACTTCTTACTATTTTATAGCATGTAAAATATAATATAATAAAGTTATTCAAATTTTATCTAAGTTTCACGGTTCTTAAAATAGAGTATTTCTGGAGTTTTTCTGTAGCAGAATCTGTTTCTTCTTGGGTAATAAAATATTTTTTCGTACCTTGTTTCTCCAAATCCTTAATTTTTAAGTGAATAGCTCTCTTAATCTTTTTTGAATAATGTGAAGTAAATTTTTCACTCTTTTTTTTTACATTAAAATCTTGTATCTCAAGAGATTTTAGCTCATTGATGTAGCCTTCTCTATCTAAGTTGTCTAGTTTATATTGCAAGAAACTCATGCTTTGTTCACGTAATTGTAGTGCATCATTAACTATATGACCATGTGCCCCAGATCTTTTTGTAAACATCGTAATACTTTCACAAATAACTATAACCATGATTATTATCGTAAATATATCAGCTAAAAGGATAAACCACCAAAATTCTAAATTTATACTTAGTACTAATGAGAAGGTTATTAAAATTGCGGCAAATATACTCAGAACCAATGTTACTAGCAACCTGATTTTATTACTTCTGTCAGATCTACTCCACAGTATCGAGTGAGTTGCTTCCAAATCAATAGAACGGTTATATGCTACTTTAATCTTCGCTATAGATAATTCTTTTAATTCTTCCAATTCAGATCCCATTGGCATATCCTCATTTCCGTGTAACTTAAGATAAGAATTTAGTGTAAAATTTATTGATTTTATTTATTATAAAAATTTATATGGTTTCTGTTAAAAATGTTAACTATAGTATCTTACATATTATTTTTCCATAATATAAAGAGATTTGAAATCTTGTATGACACGAGGTCAAAAACTAAAATGGATTTTGGAAGCATTGAATCTGGGAAAATTATAATAAAGGTTTTAACTGTAAATGAAGTTAGCTTAACTATTCTACCAAAGATGAACTTAAGAGATAAAGTTAAATATCCTGGAACTACTGCAAATAATGCTATAGGAGAGCATGGTTTAGCCATGATCATTAATATTACTGATAATGGAAGAAGCCATAAGATATTAATAGACACAGGAGGGCTAGCAGGTGGAATTATAGGAAATAGTAAACAGTTTAAGGTTAATTTGAATGAAGTAGATAAAATAGTTTTAACACATGGGCATTTTGATCATTTTGGAAGTCTAACCAAAGTTATTCCCTTATTGAAAGAGGGTACAGAATTTTATTTGAATCCACTTTGTTTCAATCAATTTTATATTGCAACAACAAAATCAGGAGAAGTGATTCCGGGGGAAAAACTAGCAGTAGCTTTAAAAGAAGAAAAAAGTAAATTTTTAATCAATCGTAAATTGCCTGCTTTCAATAAAGCTATGGTTTCTAATTTAGCAACTCAATATGGTGTAAAAATTATCGAAACTAGCGCTCCAACAAAATTATATAATGGAATTATTACCAGTGGGGAGATTGAACTAGCAGATAAGAATGATGCGACTAAGGGATTCTATATCATGAAAAGTAGAACCGAATACATAAACCATTATTTTAAAGATGAAACTTCTGTTTATCTTAACATAAAAGATAAGGGACTAGTAGTTATTACGGGTTGTGGGCATTGCGGAGTTATAAATACAATTAAACATGCTCAGAAGTTAACAGGGATTAATAAAATATATGCGGTAATAGGTGGCTTTCATGAAGAATGGAATCCAATTGAAGTGATCGAGAAAAAGGTAGAGTTTATTGAAAACTTAAACCCAGAAATTGTTTGTGGTATGCACTGCACAGGATTTAATTTTAACAAAATAATGTCAAGGCATCCCTCTCATGTTATAGGAGTTACAGGAACGGAATTCCATTTATAAGTGAAAAAGAAGAATTATTAAAAAAAAATTCATAAATTTTTATTTTTTTTTATTCTCGGAATCCAAAATATGCATTAACTAAGAGCAGTAGTAAGGTAACTAGAGTTAAATTATAGGTCTGAATTGTTATGATTAGGTAATCGAATGGAATGGTGTAACAAATTAAAGCCGTAATCACAGCAATTAACATGAATATTGAAACTATGCTTTTTCCTATACGGTGAAACCAACTAGCTTCTCTTGACATTAAATTTTTTATAATTTCTGCATCAGAAAGAGATGCATCCATAGTGTTTAGCTGAATTTTGATATCCTTTTTCTCTCTTAATTTCTTTATTGCCCGAAAAATAATGCCAATTATAAAAAACCCAATAATAATAAGTAAATCCACCAGGGTGTTAGTCTGTTCAAATGGAACTTTAGGTCCTAACCAGTTTAGGACTATAAAGATGACTATCAAGACTATTAACAGGGATCTCACAGTATATTTAGGTAAATATAATGGCTTCCGCTGATCGTCGGCATCGTCTAATTTTAAATCAGAACCTTTTAATTCTTTAACAATTTGTATTAATTTTTCTCGTTCACCTCTTCGAGCCTCAAAATAAAATGCTACTACGATAAAAATCACATTTACTATTAAACCAGGAATAGGTTTCTCCGTGAATAAATACCCAAAGGGAAATGCCACAATCATAATGGTTATAAGTGCTCTAACAGTTCCTCGAGGCATTCCAAAGGGTTCCCCCTCGATTTTTCCGTCTTTAGAAAAACGTTTTGCGAGAATTAAAACAAGTAAAATTCCTCCTAAAATCCATGTTATCATTATATGTGAAATTAGGTTATTTATCTATAAAAAATATGCTATAGTGTATATGGTGAAAATGGAATAATAACGATAAAGAGAAATAAGAAATTGATTAATTTTTTTCAAAAATGTGTATACATAATGCTGCTGCTCCAGGTCCTAAATTACCGCCTCCATTATGAGCAAGTGCTATTTTAGCATCCTTAACTTGTCTCTCTCCAGCTTCTCCACGTAATTGTGTTATTAATTCATACATTTGTGCTAAACCAGAAGCCCCTATTGGATGTCCTCGGGCTAATAACCCCCCACTTGGATTAACAGCGATTTTACCATCTAATGCAGTAGCACCACTTTCGGCAAATGGACCTCCTTGACCTAGAGGACAGAAACCTAAATCTTCAGTAACATGAAGCTCTGCATAAGCAGTTGCATCATGGACTTCTGCTACATTAATATCATCTGGACCGACACCAGCAGCTTTATAAGCTGCAACGGCAGCTCTCTCTACTTGCTTAAAAACTTGTCGAGACCCAGATTGTAAAATTGATGCTTTTACTAAAACGGCTCTTTCTTTTAGACTTGGATTATCATTTAAAAACTGCTCAGAGCAGACAATTGCGGAAGCTGAGCCATCGCCTGTGGGAGCGCACATAGCTCTTGTTAAAGGATACGCTACAACGTAATCTTCTAGAACTTGTTCTACAGTCTGAGGAAAGGTATATTGGGCAAGAGGATTAAGAGTAGAATTATTATGGTTCTTTGCAGCAATAACTGCAATTTGGCGCTGAGTGGTACCATACATTTTCATATGGTTACGGGCGCCCATGGCATAGAAATCCATAAAGATGCTATGATCCTTTTTCTTTGTTGGTTTTTCATCTCCTCCTTTTTCTTTAGCTGCCTGCTTGTTTCCCTCTTCGATTTGCTTTTTCAATTGACCAATCATTTTAAGTGTGTCTTCTACGTCTGTGCCGGCAATAAATCCAGACATTGCTCCCAATCCTGGAATACCCCCACTAGACACGCGGGGAGGTTTATCAAAATACATCTTCTCAGAACCGACAGCAAGAGCAACGTTATATACTCCCGCTTTCACAGATAACCAAGCATTATGAAACGCTGAGCTTCCTCCAGCGCATGCATTCTCCACATTAGTTATAGGTATCTTATCAATACCATGTACACTAAGCGCAACTTGCCCTCGAATACAATGTTGATACTCTGACTGACCCCATCCAGAATTACTGAACCAAGCTGCTTCCAAGTCACCTTTATTTAAACCACAATCCTTTAATGCACTTTCAACCGATTCACCTGTCATACTTTTCATAGTTCTACCAGGAAGTTTAGCAAATCTTGTCATTCCAACTCCGATAATATAAACATAGTCACTCATTTGTTGTTTTCACTTTTTATTTTGCTTTGGTAATCAAAATTAATATATACATAAGAATTTTCTCTTTAAACGAGATAAGTAATGCTTATTAGCGTTTGTATTTATTCAGTTAACTGTTTTTGTTCTTTTTTTATTGAATTGACTAAATTTTCATTTTACTTTGTACCGCAAAGTTTTTAAATAAAGTTGACTACTTTTATTTTAGAGCACTTTGTATGGCAAAGTGGCTTTGAAAAATTAAATAATAAAAATTTAGATAGTTCAATTTAGGTCAAATGAAAAAAATAAGAAGTGATAAGAATTGGATAAATACCAGAAAGCCATATGTGCTATTGTCATAATAATTATAGTAAGCAGTATTTCGTATATAACTTCTATAATTTTAGGGTTTGTCGACAATTCATTCCCATTTTTTGCGATTTTTCCTGGGAGCATTGTCATCTGGATTCCTATTTTAGCTCGTCAAAGACAAGATGAATTAGAGAAAAAGCATCAAATGAAAAGCCATATGGAGGATTAGATTAATAAAATGCAGATCAAGATTAAGAAGGAAGGTATGCTAGTGATCGGGATGTTTTCTTTCACAATCGCTCTTTTTTTAGACAGGTTTGCTGGTCAAGGACCATTAATAGATTTTTTCTGCGGATTATTCACAGGTTTATCAATAATAACGAATCTTGGTTTTTTAATTAAATACCGATTAGAAAAAAAAGTTAATTTAAAGGTGTAATAGATTTTGAAGGGACTCAACATAGAAAAAGGTAAGAAGAGGATGAGAAACGAGTGTATTGTAGGTTTAGTTTTTGTCGTATTAGAGTTTTTAGTAGTTATAGGAGAAACTTATGGATGGATTAAGTATAACTCAGGGTTTGACTCTTCTCTATTTATAATCTTTCTTATTCTTATTATTACTTATCATAAAAAAAAAGAAGAAAATGACCAAATAAATTATATGAATGAATCTTAAAACTTAAAAAGAGAGAGGTGTATATAAAATTGGTTGAAACACATGCCATATTGGCTCATGAACTTACCAAAAATTTTGGCAATATTCGAGCAGTCAATAAAATAAATTTAAAAATTCCTTACGGAAAAACTTATGGGTTGTTAGGCCCAAACGGAGCTGGGAAAACTACAACTGTCAGAATGCTCAATGCGATAATATCCAAAACTTCAGGAAATGCATCAGTTGGGGGGTACGATATTGTAGCAGAAAGTGAAAAGGTGAAAATGATATGTGGTTTTTTACCGGAATCTCCTGGTTTGTATTCAAAACTCACAGCAAGAGAATTCTTAGAGTTTATTGGAGAGTTATATTATTTATCAAGAGATGTAATTTCTGCGCGCATTGATGAACTTATAGAGATATTCAATTTAGAAGGGAGAGAAAATGACCTTTTGGAGGGCTATTCAAGAGGGATGAAGCAGAAAGTATGTCTGTGTGCAGCTTTGATCCAAGATCCTGAAATATTATTTTTAGATGAACCTACTTCAAATTTGGATCCTGCAGCAGCTAGAATGGTAAAGGATCTAATTTCGGAACTTACTAAAAAAGCGGATAAAACAGTTTTCATTTGTACCCACCTTCTTGACACAGCTGAAGAATTATGTGATATCATAGGCATAATAATTGATGGGGAATTAAAGGTTGAGGGAACGCCAAAGGAGATAATTGAGTCAGTTGGGGCGTTAGATTTAGAGGATGCATATCTGAAAATTACTGGGGCTTCTCATATAGACGATCTATTATCTTGGAGAAACGGAAACTCTAATAATGATGAAATCAAAAAGAGTAAGAAAAAAAAGAAAAGAAAAGGGAGAAGTAGAGGTTGAGGAGAATGACGATTCTAACTACAGAAAAAATGAAAGATTCGTCCAGCATTATGAAGGAGAGGATATTAATTGATGTTTTATACGAAAAGAAGAGCTCGTGGAGAGTAATAGCAAAAAATGAGATAAAGCTTAGATCTTCTCGATTCCGTAATCATAGAAAACTATTCTTTGGAACATTGTACTCAATCCTGTCTATTTGGGCTTTTATAGTATCTCCGGTACTTTTTGATTTGTTCATGCCGACTTTAGCTGCTCAATATTCTAACATTTTTAAACCTGTTGTAGCCATAATAATAGAATCATTAATGATGGTATTGTTTTTAGTCTTGGTAATGTATCCTTTAAACAATGTATATAAAGAAGAGGAAGTTAGTATCAAAGAATCATTGCTAGCAACACCTGTAAAATCAAGAGATATCTTTTTAGGAGAATTTTTGGGTAAGGCCCCAATTTATAATATGGCGATCTTAATATTTGCCCCCATTGTAGTTGGTATGATTAATCCAATCATCAATTTGACGCTTATTCAGTATACAGTAATATATGGATCTGTATTTGGTCTTGTATACTTTGGGAATCTAATAGGATCAATAGTAGCGAGTTGGTTTGACCATAAAATTTCCAAGAGTGAAAAAGCAAGGGATTTAGGGAAAGCACTCATTTGGATTTTTACAATCCTCATGGTTGTAATTATGTACGCCGTAATATTTTTCCTTAACTTTCTTTTGACACACCCAGAACTAAAAAATTGGTTAGCTTTTTACCCATCATTTTGGTTTTCAAATATCATCCTATATAGCATCGACCCGGGTCTACTTGATCCATTTATTCTAAATATATGGATCAATCTTTTATTAGCTATCGGTATCCCTTTAGCAACACTATATATCTCTTACAAAGGAGCAGGAGCATTTTACACATTAGAATCAGGCATAGAAAAAAGCAGTAAAAAGATAATTAAAAGTGAAAATCTGTTTTATACAGCGGTGAGAAAAGTATCTGGACGCAAATGGGGTGGTTTAATCATCGTACAATTGAAGAGATTTACGAGAAAAAAAGCTAACTTTGCAAGACTTGCATATGTTATAGGATTACTTGGATTTATGACTTGGTTTATATCAAAGATGGGGGATAATCCAGTAGGAATTGTGTTAGCTTCAACAATATTAGTGGCAATGGGTGGTGGGGTGGGAAGTATAATAATCGGTCATCTAGCTTTCATAGATTCGAAAGATTTAATATGGGTATATAAAAGATCACCACGTGGTATAAAATCATTGGTATTTTCATATTTATATGCTATGTTGATATTTAACATCTTTATAGCAATATTTGCAACAATATTATTTACAATATTTGCAAATCTTGATATATTAAATGCTGTGGTCTTCTTTGCTGAAATGGTGTTATTTGCTGAGATATCCATGTGTCAGGCTATGGGTATTCAGTGTATGAACCCTGCTTATGGAGAAAAGGACTCGAGTATGAGGGGCAACGCTATGATCTCGATGGTTCTATTGCAACCATTAATGATCCTTCCAATTATGTCGATAATCCTTATTAAACCAGATTCAGTAGTAATGATGAGGCTTATCTGTCAAGGTTTTATCTTCCTTTATAACCTTGGATTAAGTCTTCCACTACTATATATTGGTTTAAGAAAATTAAAACAAATCGAATAATAATTAATTTTTTTTAATATTTATCAACTCTAAAATAATAAAGATTATTATGGAAAGGCGACAGTTATAGAGTTAAATAGTAGCGAACTAAATTTTTATCTAAACCTTGTAAGAACTAATTATGCATTTTTTTAAAAAGGCATGAAGAAAATGTCAGATAGTATTGATTTAGAAGAAGTTGAGAAGAAAGCATGGAGATCTACTTTTGAAGATGGACTTTTAGATATTTATTTTGGCATTTTACATCTGAACCTTGGTATAGGAATAATCCTTGACGATATTTTATCTGAGTCTTCAAGCATAATAATAATGATATCGATCATGGGTCTAGGTTTATTATTTTTCTTACTTAGCAAAAAATTTTTAAGCCAACCTCGGTTAGGAAAGGCTAAATTCGGACGAAAACGCACAACTCGAAAATTAAAGACGATCGCGATCTTAACAGTAAATTTTCTCATTTTATTGATCATCTTTCTTGTGGGAGTTTTGAATCCTAATTTTAGATCAAAACTTCCTGGATATCTATATGGATTATTTATGGGATTATTATTTGTGACCTTTCCCTTATCTTTTGTGGCATATATTCTTCAATTTAATCGACTGTACATTATCGCTATTCTAATTGGTATAAGTTTCTTTCTTGATGAGATATTTGCTCTACTATCAGTTCCAGAGCCTTTTGACTCCGTTTTAGCATTTGGCATTACAAGTGTTATTATTTTAAGCATGGGAATATTTGTCTTTATCCGATTTTTACGAAAATATCCTTTAATAAGAGAGGAGATGGGCAAAGAATGACTGAAAAATTAGATTTAAAAAAACTTGAAAAAAAAGCATGGAGATCGACATTCCAAGATGGACTATGGGATATTTATTTTGGTTTATTGATTCTTGGAATGGGTATCTATAGTATAGGATCACCGGAAGTTTGGGTTTCTATGTTAATAATAATCATATGGGATTTATCAGCGTTTATTTTTTTTTATGCAGGTAAAAAGCTCATTACAATACCTAGAATAGGATATGTTAAATTTGGTAAGAAGCGAAAAACTAAAAAGATAAAATTAACAATATTTCTAGCCTTTATGGTGGTACTTAATGTGATTTTATTATTTATCTCATTTACTGGTTTGAATATAAAACTCAATCCTTACATATTTACGTTTGTTGTTGGAACTGCTTTTGTAACACTCCCAATATGTGTGGTTGCTTATTTTCTGGAATTTAAACGCTTATATCTTATAGGAATTATGGCAGGACTCGGTTTGTTTATTTCCGAATTGCTTTATCCTTTTCTAGGTGCTCCTTTAAACGCTACATTGACATTCTGTGTCATTGGTTGTATAATAACAATTTGGGGTTTTGTTTTTTTTATCAAATTTCTTAAAGAGTATCCTCTACCGAAAGTCCCACCTTAAGAGGTGCTAAATGGCTAAAAAAGAAAAGAAAGCTAACTCGGATATTCCAGAACCTCCTCCAATTGATAAACTTATTCATGAGCCTGCACGGTTAATAATTTTGGCTAATTTGTACGTAATAGAAGAGGCAGATTTCATTTTCTTAAAAAATCGAACTGAAATGACCTGGGGTAATCTTAGCAGTCACCTCAGTAAACTTGAAGATGCGGGCTATGTTATAGTTAAGAAAGAAATTTCGGGTAAAAAAACAAAAACAAGGATTAGCCTTACTGATAAAGGGCGTCGAGCTTTTCGCGATTATAGGCAAACAATGGATGATTTTCTTAAAAGTTTACCAGAGTAGAAAATTAAAAAGAAAAATTTTATTTAAGGAATTTAAATTTAGGATAATTTAACAACATCCATTGGTGTTATGATCCTCTCCACATCCACATCCGCATGTAGTCGGAGGATCAGGCTCGCAATTTGTTTCAATAATTTTTATCTCGAAATTCAAAACTTTTCCGGCCATAGGATGATTTAAATCAATAATTACATGGTCTTCTTCAATAAACTTTATTGAAGCGGGTGTTGGACCTTCTGATCCCATCACCATCAACATCAACCCAGGTTGAAGCTCAACTCCTTCGGGAAATTGTTCTTTTGGGACTTTTTGAGTAAAACCTTCTCTACGCTCACCATAAGCTTCTGAAGGTTCGATTCTAATGATATAAGTATCACCGAGATTTTTACCAATAACGGACTCGTCAAATCCCTTAATTAACTGTCCCCTACCTACTTGAAACTTTAGAGGGATTCCACCATTTAATTCTGTGCTGTCAAAAATTGTCCC
Source organism: Candidatus Thorarchaeota archaeon (assembly GCA_048882645.1). Classification (GTDB taxonomy): domain Archaea; phylum Asgardarchaeota; class Lokiarchaeia; order Sigyniarchaeales; family SOKP01; genus Loki-b32. The sequence continues at coordinate 3,746 of JBHLRJ010000053.1, read as the reverse complement.
ATCATCAAAAGTTCCAACGTATTCGACTTTAATCCATTCTCCTTCTTGTACTGCCATTTGTATCAAAAATTATTAATTATTAAAAAAATAATGGATTCATGATTTAATAGTTAATTTATTATATTTTAACAGTTTAAAATTTTTGAGGAATTGATAGTTCAATGAGTATTGAGTTACCAGAAGCATTAATCCTTACGAAGCAAATGAATAAGGAGATTATAGGAAAGAAGATTAAAGCTTATAAGCTTCAAGATTATGAGCGACTGCAAAAAATTAGTTTCCTAAATGAAAATTTAGAAGATTTTAATTTGCTTGTAGACTCTAGTATTAAATCTATCACATCAAGAGGGAATTTAATAAGAATAGCCTTCGATAATAATAATAATCTCTTGATTGGTCCTGAATATGGTGGAAAAGTCTTGTTTCATAAAGATGATAAAGATGTTCCTGATAAGATACATTTGAAAATCACTTTTGCGGATAATACAATATTAACAGTGAGACTTACAGGGATGGGTGTTATAAAAGCAATTAAAAACAGTGATTTAAATCAATCATACCTCTATCAACGCGATTTTTCTGATATCTTATCACCAGTGGATGATGCATTCACATTTAATTCCTTTTCAAAATTATTAGGAACCTTGAAAAGAAGTATTAAATCTATTCTTGTTGGAAAGGATGCTGTACTAGTCGGTTTATCTAATAGTGCATTTCAAGATATACTTTATAGAGCTAAGCTTTTTCCTAAAGTAAAGGGTTCTGAATTAGGACAAAAACAAAAAAGAGCACTTTTTGATTCAATTAAAAACGTCATAAATGAGAGAATCAGATTGGGAGGAAAATATCAGTTTGTTGATTTATATGGCAGAAAAGGGAGTTACATACCAGCTATGGGACCTAATATGAAAGGAAAAACTTGTCCAGATTGTGATTCGGATATAGAGAAATTTAGTGTAGGAGGAGGACAAGTTTATTATTGCCCACAATGTCAACAAGAGTAAGATCCTTAAAATCTTCAAAATATTACCAATATTAATTAAATATTCTTAATAGCTTCGTGCCCGGCTTTATGAGCTATGGATAGCAATTTCGAGTTGTTCTTTACCTCTCCTCGACGATTAAAGCCGGGAGCAAGTACAGTTTCTACTAATCTCATATTGAGATAGGTTAACACATCTTCAAGCATCCCAATAGTATGACGTGCATACCTTTCATGCCCTCCTCCTAAAGGAATAACTAAAATAACACGTTTTCCTTTAAATTCTTGATGTTTGGGGTTATACCATCTATCTAAGAATGCCTTAAATTGTGCTGTGGGTCCCCACCAGTATACAGGTGTGCCTAAAATCCATAATTCACTCTGCTCCATCTTTTCGAGTAGAGGGATCATATCATCATTTTGGGCACAATGACCTGTTTTATAACAGCTATTACATGCTTGGCAGGGTCTAATATTTAATTTATTTAAAATGACCTTTTCTACTGACGCACCAGCCTCTTCTGCACCTGCCAACACTTCATCTACTAAAACATCAGTATTACCACCTAACCGTGGAGAACCAACAATACCTAACACTTGCATAATAATTATACTATTATAAAAATATTAAAATAGTTATCGTTTAACTAAAAATGAGTTCTGTATTTGATCAACAAAGAATAAACTATTCATAATCAAAAAGAAACGCTTTCCCTTTTTTACCGGTAACACGCAGAATGCCCATTTTTCTTAGACAATAGCTCATTTTTCGAGCTAAATTAACTGATTTTTTAAGTGAATGAGCTAGGTCAACATTAGTAAATAGGGTTCTCAAATCTGTAGGTGTGAAGATTAAAAAATCACTTGGATTATAAAATATCTTTCTTTCCAATATATTTAACAATTTTATGTCTTGAATACTCCAACCTGCTCTTCTCCAAGTTCCCTTCCCATCGTTTTTGCGAATCTCTTGTACTTGAACTAACAATATTTCAATTGTAAAATTTGGATGAGAGACTAAATCTGCGATTCTAATTAATTCGTTAAAAATGTCAAGATAGGAACAATGTTTTGGAGATAACCTTTTTTGAATAATTTTTTCTGAAGAATTATCAATATTAATAATCCATTTATCCTGTATAATTGGATGCACTAATCGAACATTATGATTTTGAATAAGTTTTTCTAGTTTTCTTCTTATTAAGGCAAAGTTTTTTGTTTGGATTTCAATTAAGAGCCCATCTCGTACAATGTCTATTAAAAAATTATCGACATGCAATTCAGTCATATCCTCAGATTCACTATACCACAATTTTAAAGTGGATTGTAGGGAACTTTCATTCAACATTCCAATGTGGTTTGGTACATTCGAGTTTTGCTCATTCATATTGTTATAAATATTGATTTTATGCTTTAAATTGAAAATAATATTGTAATCTTTACATCTTAAAATGGTCTAATCAAGTTATAAATCTTAATAATACAATATTTAAATCATGGTAGAGTAAGGTGTAAAATGAAATGAATGAAGATCAGAAGAGAAAAATACATAAAATTCTTACTAAAGTCACTTTTTGTGCTTTAAGTACATGCTGTAATGGAGAACCTCAGACAACTTTGGTTCAGCCTTCTATAACAACTGAAAATAGCATTATTATTTTGTCAAAAAATACTAATGCAAACAAATATTAATTGAAAAAATCACGCTTTCTTAGGAATTGATTTTATAGAAATTTTAAAATTTCTGGTAATTCGTGAATAACTTTCACGTCTTTTAGCATGTAATCGTCGTAGGGATCAAAAAGAATTGGAATCATTCCAATTTTATGAGCCATTTTAACATCTAAGTCTAGATCGTCTCCGATGTGTAATATCTTATCTGGATCGTTTGGTGCCATTGCACCTAATGCAATTTGGTAAAATTCTGTATGAGATTTATTATACCCAAAATCCTGAGAGTGAATAAAGATTTCAAAAAATTCCAAGATCTTCCATTTTTTCATTTTTTTCTTACATAATTCACGGGATGCATGAGTATGTAGACCAATCTTAACATTTTTCTCTTTTATTTGTCTTAATGTCTCTCTACATCCTGGATATAAACGATACGTCACTCCTGTACGAAATTCTCTTTCAAATTCTTCGTTTATTATATCATCGGATCCTTCGCTTTTAACACCGATTGTATTGAGGACAATGCTATTCAAGGGATTCCAATCTTCTTTTGATAGATTGATATAAGGCTTGTCTTGCTTGAGATATTCCTCATGCTGTTTTTGCATTCCTTCTAATATTCTTGGATCATCTGAAGCAATGTTCTTTCCTAACCTGTGAGCAATTCGCGACCAAACATTCATAAGTGTATAACGTGAATCTACTAATGTGCCAAACCAATCAAAATACACACCAATGACATCTTTTTTCATTTATGCTAACCCATGTTAAAATTTTTCTTTGTTTATACTAATTACCTGAATCAACTGGTTTATAATTCATCATAGTTTCACTGCCACGTTCTATGTAAAAGAATTCAGCTGTTTCAGGTTTAAGCTTTTCTTTTAAGTATCGAATGACATGAAATCCTTTAGATTCTTTATCACATATAAAGATATCAACACTAAGGTATCCATGTTCTGGCCATGTATGAATAGCAGCATGACTAGTTTTCAATGTAACAATAACACTAAATCCATACGGGTGGTAATTATGGTTGTAAATATCGAGTATAGTTAAATCTGCGGATATTAGAGAATCGATAAAAATT
>JBHLRJ010000052.1:0-25420 GCA_048882645.1 Candidatus Thorarchaeota archaeon | reverse complement strand
ATATGTATAAATCTATATTAAAAGTAATTTTTATTGGATAAAAGCATAATGTTTTTTAAAAATTATAACTAAACAATATCAGTTATTATTTAGGAATCTTTCTAAATTTAGATTCTTTCTAGACTAAAATAAAATTTCATATATGTTAATATTTAAAAAATCTTATACTAAAAGGAGTAAAAATTATGAATGAAGATAGTAAAAATCCTGTAAAGGGCAGGAGTAAGAGGCCTACTACTGGCGGTGGTATGACGATCCAAGACTGGTGGCCTAACACATTGAATCTTGATATTTTACACCAACAATCCTCCAAGTCTAATCCAATGGGCGTGGATTTCAATTACGCCAAAGAGTTCAATAGCCTCGACTTCAAGGGGTTAAAGAAAGATCTCAAAGAACTAATGACCAAGTCACAAAGCTGGTGGCCAGCGGATTTTGGTCATTATGGACCCTTGTTCATCCGTATGGCATGGCATAGTGCCGGTACTTATCGTATGGGTGATGGTCGCGGCGGTGGTGGCACTGGAAATCAGCGCTTCGCACCTATCAATAGCTGGCCTGACAATATCAACCTCGATAAGGCACGCCGGCTACTCTGGCCGATCAAGAAAAAATATGGTCGAAAAATTTCCTGGGCTGACTTGATAATCCTTACCGGTAACGTTGCCTTGGAATCGATGGGTTTCAAGACCTTTGGCTTCGGTGGCGGGCGTGAGGACATCTGGGAACCGGAAAAGGACATCTACTGGGGTTCCGAACAAGAATGGCTAGGTGATGAGCGCTACACTGGTGATCGAGATCTCGAAAATCCGCTTGCCGCTGTACAAATGGGTTTGATATATGTCAATCCGGAGGGCCCGAATGGTAATCCAGATCCGGTTGCTGCAGCGCGGGATATACGTGAATCCTTCGGGCGCATGGCAATGAATGACGAGGAAACTGTAGCACTCATTGCGGGCGGTCACTCGTTCGGAAAATGCCATGGTGCCGGAAGTGCAGAACATGTAGGACCCGAACCTGAAGCAGCTGACATCGAAAATATGGGACTAGGTTGGAAGAGTAGCTTTGGTACAGGTAAGGCTAGTGATACGATTTCGAGCGGTCTGGAAGTGACTTGGACTAGCACTCCAGATTCTTGGGAGGGAGGTATGGGTTTCTTCAAGAATCTATTCGGTTATGAATGGGAACTAACGAAGAGTCCTGCTGGTGCGCACCAATGGAAACCAAAAGGTGATGCAGGTGCCGACACCGTACCGGATGCCCACATTCCAGGAAAACGAAATGCACCATCTATGCTAACCACCGACCTCTCTCTTCGGTTCGATCCCAAATACGAAAAGATTTCACGGCGCTTTATGAAGAATCCAGATGAATTTGCAGATGCATTCGGTAGGGCGTGGTTCAAGCTGACCCACCGTGACATGGGTCCACGTAGTCGCTATCTAGGACCGGAGGTTCCTGATGAAGAACTCATCTGGCAGGATCCCATTCCAGCAGTCGATCACAAGCTAGTTGATGAAAATGACGTTAAGTCACTTAAAAGTAAAATCTTAGCTTCAAGTCTTTCTGTCTCGGAACTGGTTTCGACCGCATGGGAATCTGCGTCTACGTTCCGTGGCTCAGACAAGCGTGGTGGTGCGAACGGAGCTCGTATTCGTCTGGCACCACAAAAGGATTGGGAGGTTAATCAACCTACACAATTAGCGAAGATACTCAAGTCCCTGGAAAACATCCAAGCTGAATTCAATAGTGCACAATCTGACAACAAGAAGATATCGCTTGCAGATTTGATCGTTATAGCTGGTTGCGCAGGAATTGAGAAAGCTGCGAAAAATGCTGGATATGATGTTAACGTTCCCTTCACACCGGGACGCATGGATGCCTTAAAGGAGCAAACAGATGAAATCTCTTTCACTGTTCTCGAATCTAAGGCAGATGGCTTCCGTAACTACCAGAAATCTCTCTATGCTGTATCAGCTGAGGAAATGCTGATTGACAAGGCGCAATTATTAACTCTGACCGCACCAGAAATGACAGTGCTCGTGGGCGGCTTACGCGTTCTGAATACCAACTTCGGAGGAACGAAGCATGGTGTCTTCACCAAACGACCTGAGGTGCTTACTAATGACTTCTTTGTTAATCTACTCGATATAAGCACGTCTTGGAAGCCAACCACGGAAGAGAAAATTTTGTTTGAGGGATATGACATTGCAACGGGCGAACTCAAGTGGACAGCTACACGTGTTGACCTCATCTTCGGTTCGAACTCCCAACTCCGGGCACTAGCAGAGGTTTATGGTAGTGATGACTCTCAAGAGAAGTTTCTGCACGACTTTATAGTGGCCTGGAATAAAGTTATGAACTTAGATCGTTTCGATCTCGCATAGTAGCTTAATACTTCCTGAGGTAATTAAATTTTCTTCTTTTTTTTTGTACCATTTTATTGAATCTAATTGAATACTAATAATTATTCTCAACAAAGAGTAATTACTACCTAGTAAGATATATTAATATGGATTAACTTCTCATAACTAAAGCTGCTAAATTTATTCTTTACAAAATCATAAAAATAATCTAGATTATTAATGGATGGTCAAGAATTATTTGCTCTCTTTCGAAAAAATGGATATAAAGTCACTCCTCAGCGTTTAGCAATTTATAAATTCATTTCAACAAGAAAAGATCATCCCACTGCTGATCAAATTTACCAAGAATTAAAAACTGATTATCCGACATTAAGTCTTGGTACTATATATAAAACTCTACATACACTAAAAGAGCTCGGATTGATACAAGAATTAGGATTTGACATAGGAAGGATAAGATATGATCCAGATATGGAACTACACATTAACCTAATCTGTGCTAAATGTGGAAAAATTACTGATTATAAAGACGAAAATCTTAATAAAGTATGGAATTCAGTTATTAAAAATCTTGATATTGAACCTTCAGGGCAAAGAATCGATCTTTATTACACTTGCGATGATTGTAATTAATTATTTTTTAAATTAAATTAAATTATGTTTTTCAAGAAATTTATTTTTGTGATCACCAACTAATATTTATTAAAATCCCCGAATAATTTAAGATTAATGTAATATGACGCTTGAATTTTACGATATTGTTAAATCTGATGACATTCAGGTTTCCATACCTAAAACTAGCCATTTCACAATAGGAACATCTCCTTATTATGCCCATCAGCATGGTCTTGCTATTGATATCTATCATTCTCTATCATTAGAAAATTATAATGTATTTAGCCCTATTTCAGGGATTATACAAGAGATAAAAGCAGTAAAAGCGCCAAGACCCAAATTCTTGGGTGGCATTGACAAGGATTTCCTTATCTTGGTAAAGAATTCTGTTAATCATAAAATTATCTACAAAATCATGCATGTAAAATCTAAGCTGCGTGTTGGTGATAAAATTGAAGTTGGTGATCTACTTGGAAAATCTATTCGTAATGGTTATTTTGCATATTGGTCGAGTCCTCACTTGCATTTAGAGATTAGATCTTATCAGGACGCTATACGTGCTAGAGGAGGGAAAGAATTTACATTAGCTTTTGAATCACAAGAAACATTTGATAAGCAAGGCGAGATTTGTGAACTTACAAAAATGCCAATTGAGATCCATGCTTCATATCCCGAATTTATTCTTTGTCAATTCTCACGATCTTTCTATCATAAAATCACCCCGATCTATGGAATTAAAGTTAAAATATATAAATCCGATTATATATTAGATGGAGGAATTCCTCATTATAAATTGGGAACTGTTATATCAGATCAAATATATGGCAAAAATTCTCTCAATTCAATTTTTTTAGGAACAAGTAAAATTGGAACCTTGGATAAAGTAAAGGGACAGTTTGGTTTTTTTAAGTTTGATCCAGTTAAATTCTTCTTAAACGATAAAGAAATTAGAGGGATTTCTCTTTTTTTAGCAAACTTTTTTCCATTAGTTAAAATAATTCCTTACCACAAAAATGATTTTTCATTTAAATCAAAATCTATTCAACATCTAAGCATTGCGTAGCGCAATTTATTTATTTAATTTGGAGGTCCTTGGCATATTCTCTCCAGCATTTTTTCTTGATTGTTTTTAAATCTGAAAATATCGATATTTTCACACCACCATGTAACTCCTGCTTTTTCAAATGAACGTATAATGATTAGATATAAAAAAAAAGAAAATAAAAAGCTAATAAATTATGATTCCCTTTTATGGATTTCTCTGTTTATTCCATTTCCATGCGTAATTGATGACATCTTGCTTGCATGTCGCAACGCAACTTCCACAGAGGATACAATCAGTATGATACATATTACCTGATTCTACTAATTCATGAACCTCTAATCCCATAACACATTCTCTGGAACATCTTTTACATTGTGTGCATTTATCAGATTCCGCTTCTAAATGTAAGGAAGGATATCTAAGTGAATTCATGATCTTAGTACCAATAATACCTAATACTCCCATTGGACATGCATAATTGCAGAAAGATCGATTACCACCGACAAGTACAAAAAGAATTACTACAGCTCCTAGGATTCCAAAGTAAAATATAAATTGGCCAATCGCAACACCGTTCCATGATATGATTCCAGTTGGATCATCCGGAGTAGGATAAAAAGGACTAAATCCAAACTTATATCCCATGTTCAATATTGGACCTAATGCTACAATTATAATCCAAATAACAAACACAATATATTTAATCCTTCTATGCCCACTTTTTTTTGATGCATCTAAAGGTTTTGGAGCGACATATCCTAGCACTTCTTGGGCAGCTCCCCATTGACAGCCATAGGAACAATAAGCCCTACCTACAAATAATGAAGAAGCAAACCAAATTGCGAAAACTAAAAAGCTGATAGTAATATATCCCTCAAAACCCCCCATTGTAATGAGAACGGGAGACATCCAATTAAATGTTATAGGTAAAACTAAGACCCATAAAAACGTCAAGATTCTTCTAAATTTTAATAATTTATTATGTTGTCCCATATTATTCACTCTTTTTTTTAATTTGACCTCGGCTTTAAACCCTCTGCTATAGTTTCAAATACGAAATTTATTATCTCATCACTATTTAAATTCAATTGGTTTAAGAATTCTTCTCGGTTTAGTAGTTCCTTAATAAGACCACTTGTTAGAGACGATAAAGTGACTCCAATCATGATTGGATTGATATCATCTCGAATAACTTTAATCCGTATTGCTTCATTTAATACCTGCATAAAAATTTCTCGGTAAAGATTGCTCTGTTTTAGGTAGTCTTTCTCACTTAAAGTTAGTTCATTTTCAGGTTTAAGATTAATCCTCATATATTTAACTCCAAGATCCCGAAAGATGAAGGCATAGTTTGGGTATTTTTTAGTAAACTCATAATATGCATACCCTATTGCTATTATTTGTTGTAATCCTGGTTCTTGTTTTTGAATAAACTCATTAGTTATTTCAATTAGAAAATCATATGCTTTTACTCCTATTGTTAAATAAAGATCATCTTTGGATTCAAAATAATTGTATAAGGTTCCTTTACTGAATTCAGCTTCATATGCTATTTGTTCCATTTTAGTATCTTCAAATCCTTGAGAAAGAAACAGTCTCTCTGCTACATTTATTATATCATTTCTTCTGGACTCTTTTTCTCTCTCTTTCCTAGTTTTCTTTGGTGGAATTTTATTTTTACTCATAATTCTCATTTTACCACTATATTTTTTTAGTGACTACGAGTTCTTAAAATGACCGAGGGTCATTAATTAATAATTAGTATGAATAATATTTAAACTTTTGGTCACAAAGTGACCCTCAGTCAAATGTGAAAAATTACCAAAATCTTTTAATTTAAATACTAATAAAGCTTAAACTATAAATTTACAGTTAAACTAAAAATTTTTAAATTTTAAAGACTCTAATAATTATAAGAAATTATGATTTCAAATAAAACTGCTTTAAAGCTAAAATCAAAGGAATTATTAACCTTATTAGATTTACTTGCAGTTTTATTATTATGAGTGATACAAATCCTTTAGTTCTCGTTTCTTTATACTTTTCAAGGATTTGTTCGCCTTGAATCTGATTATAAATGAACGAGATCATAATGGGGTATTACTCTGATACATTTAAATAAAAAAATAGTAGGCTCAGAAAAAATGTATAATCCTCAAGAAATAGAAAAGAAATGGCAAGAAAAATGGGAGGAAGCTAAAATATTTGAGGGAATTCCAGATCTAAATAAAGAAAAGATTTTCTTTACATCACCATATCCGTACCCTACAGGTCTTACGCATATCGGTAACGGGAGGAGTTATGTCACGGGAGATATTTTTGCTAGATACTATCGAGCAAAAGGATATAATGTTCTATACCCAATGGCTTGGCATATCACAGGTACACCTGTTTTAGCGATTTCATCTTCTATCGAAAGAAAAGATCCAATAACTACTGCAAGGATGAGAGATTTTGTATCATTTCATACCAAAGATCAAAAAGAGGTAAATAAAATCTTAGAAAGTTTTAAAGATCCTTGGAATGTGGTTAAATACTTTTCTCAAGCAATGAAGACCGATTTTAAGTCAATTGGCATGAGCATAGATTGGAGTAGAGAATTTTCTACCGGTGATAAAATATATAATAAATTCATAGAATGGCAATTTCTTCATTTAATGGATAAAGGATATATCGAAAAGGGAGAATATCCCATATTATATTGCCCAAATGATAAAAATGCTGTTGGAGAAGATGATATTTCTAGTGGAGATGAGTTAGATCTAAATATAAATGAATTTATTTGTATTAAATTCCCTTATGAGGATGGATTTCTCGTCGCTTCTACTTTAAGACCTGAGACTATTTATGGGGTCACTAATATTTGGATAAAACCAAATGGAAAATATGTAAAAGCAACAGTAAACGGTGAAATTTGGTATGTAGCAGAAGACGTAATTTTCTTATTAGAAAATCAAAATAAGGTCATTAAAATTATTACATCCTTTAAAGGGGAAGAAATAATAGGAAAAAAGGCTAAGGATGTATATGGAATCAAAGAAATTCCGATTTTACCGGGAGATTTCGTCGACACATCTACAGCAACAGGAGTAGTATATTCAGTTCCAGGGCATGCTCCCTATGATTATATTGCATTGATTGATTTACAAAAGGATAAAAACTTAATCCAAAGATTTAATTTAGACCAACGAGAAATAGAATTGATTTACCCCATCAACATCATTGATCTACAAGGACTTAAAGACTTTCCTGCCAAAATTTATTGTGAGAAATATAAAGTTGAAACCCAAAATGATAGAGAGAAACTTGATTTAGCAACAAATGAAAATTATAAAGAAGAATATTATAAAGGCATACTTAATGACAAATGTGGTAAATATCAAGGTATGAAAGTAAGTGATGCAGCTAATCAAGTCTCGATAGACCTAATTACTGAAAATAAAGCAGATAAATTATATGTACCAGTGACTAAATCATTAAAATGTAAATGCGGAACTGAAATCATAGTATCTATTCTCAAAGATCAATGGTTTATTAACTTTCAAGCAGGAGATTGGAAAGATGACGCATTGAAATGCCTTAATAATATGACGATAGTTCCTAAAAAGTATCGACAGAATTTTGAATACATCTTTAATTGGTTAGAAAAAAGACCTTGTGCGAGGAAGAGGGGTTTAGGAACTAATTTGCCTTTTGATAAAGAGTGGATTATAGAATCTTTAAGTGATTCTACAATTTATATGGCTTTCTATACAATATCATATAAAATCAGAGAATGTCAAATTTTACCTAAACAATTAATCCCGGAATTCTTTGATTATGTATTTTTGGGAAAAGGAAATATCAAGAATCTAGTAAGCAGCACGCAAATTGAAGAACAAATTCTCAAAGAAATGCATAAGGAATTTCTGTATTGGTATCCAGTGGACCATCGCCATACAGCAATAATGCATATCTCCAATCATTTGAGTTTCTACATATTTCATCATGTTGCTATATTCCCTGAAAAACATTGGCCAAAGATTATTACCTTGTTTGAACCAATAATTGTGGAGGGACAAAAAATGGGGAAATCAAAGGGAAAAGTTATACCAATAGCGGATCTTAAAAGAAGATACTCTGCAGATATTTATAGATTTTATACGGCTCATAGTGCTGATTTTAGTGCCTACATGGATTTTCGAGAAAAAGAAATAGAAATGGTAAAGGTTCATGCAAACAAATTTTTTGACTTTGTCTCTGATAAAATTCAACAATCCAATAATATAGCGGGAAAATTTAAAAATATCAAGAATAAATACTCTAAAGTAATACTTTCTAAAATTGTGAAAAAATTCATTGAAGCAGATAAAGCTTTGCAAGATTTTAATATAAGAAAATACCTACAAATCTCATTTTATGAATTGTTTAATTTAGTACAAGACTTCTTCAGAGATATAGATCAAAAGAGCGATTTTTATATTGTGTTTAAACTTTTTTATCCAGATTGGTTGAAAGTTCTATCGTTAACCATGCCACATTTATGTGAAGAATTATGGGAAATTGCTGGAAATAAAGAATTTATATCGACAGAAGTTTGGCGTGATTTCAATAAAAAATACATTAATCCTGATCTGGAGACTGAATTTGAATATATCTCTAATGTTGTAGAGGATATCATGAGTATAAAAAAAATAGTAAAATCTCATAACTCTGAAAATGTCCATATTTACTTAGTACCTGAATGGAAATATAATATTTTAGATTTAATAATATCTAAAGGTGATAAATTTAATGAAATAGTATCTGAATTAAAGAACGATAAGGAGTTAATTACAAATAGCCAACTGATACCCTATATCAAAGAACAATTAAAAGATCGAGTGTGGGAAAAAAATCTACCTTTCAAAAGTAAGGAATTTGATCTTTTAAATCAGTTTAAGTCATATATTGAGAAAAAGGTTAATAATCCTATCATTATTGATTCCGATTTTGATCCTAAAAAGAGAGCCTTTAGGGCTAAGCCGTTTAAGCCTGCTCTTTATATCGATACTTAGCCTTACAACTTATTTTTTTGTATTGCATTTAATATGTCTAAATATTTTATAATTTCTTTTGTATCACTTTGTCCTATGCAATAATTTAGTTCCTTAGTAAAATATTGGTTTAAAATTTTTAACTGAGGGCTGGATATCACAAATTTATCACCATCCTCAATCTGTTTATCTAATAACGTATCTTTTGCCTCATCAATATTTAGGTTTATTATTTGGAGAGCTACCCATTCAAAAACATCATCTATATTTTCATTTGTTTTTGCTGAAGTCTCGATATAATTCATTCCTAATTCCTTGGCTAATTCCATACCTTGTTCTTTGGGAATCTCTCTTATATGTTCTAAATCTAATTTGTTCCCTACAAGAATTAATACGATATTCGGAAAGGCAACCTCTTTGATAATATTATACCATTTTTTCACATTCTCAAATGATTCCCGATCAGTAATATCAAACATAATAATTCCTGCTCGGGAATCTGTTAAATAATCTGGCCAGAGACGTTGAAACTGGCTCTGTCCTGCTAAATCCCAAATCATAAATTTTACCGAAGTTTCTAGTTCATCAAATTTACATTCTTTTTTCGAAATGAAGGTTCCAATGGTAGCTTTATAATCCGCTTTAAATATCCCATGAACGTATCTCTGAGCCATACTTGTCTTTCCCACATTTCCATCTCCAATTAAACTTAACTTATAAACATAATTGGGTGGAAGTGGTTTCTTCTGATAGATTTCCATTTTATGCTTTAACTTTTCTACTTCTGTTTTTCTCTTGATTTTAGGAATAACGGGGCTGACAGGTAATTCTCCATCAATTATTCGGGCCACTTTATCAGCAGTTAAATATGTATAGGGAAAGATATCATCCACGAACGCATTCGGACGTAAGATTGAAACCAAAACGTGATCAGATCCAGATTCACAAAAAACAAAACGAAATTTATCAGTATCGAATGTACCTGCACCAAAAGTACCAATATCAAAATCTTGAGTGATTCTTTTAAGTATTAGTTCAACTAAAGAACTGAAAGCGCCAATAAACTTTTTCTCATCTACTTCTTCCGACTCTCTTGTCAAAATATCAACTACTAAACCATCTCTTCCTACGACGAGGACAGATATTAATGATTCTCCTGCCTCCTGTAAATACCACTTAAATAATGCATGTAATTTATTTTTATCAATATAGCTCATTTAGTATTAACCTTTTGCATAAATAACTTTTCTAACATTAGTAAAAATTCAGATTTAATATTTAAAGTAATAATAAAGTTCGAATATTTGAATTCTTTTATAACTGAAAATCTGAAAATTATGAAAAGAGGATTTTATCTTTTTAAGATTGGTAATGAGAAGTAAAAAGTAGTACCTTTATTTCTCCCCTCAGATTCAACCCAAATATTTCCCCCATGAAGTTCAATGATTTTTTTCGAAATATAAAGACCTAATCCAGAACCCTCAGAAATAACATCTAAGCCCTGACCATATCGTTCAATTTTTCCGAATCTTTTAAATATTCTTCCCATTTCCTCATCTGTTAAGCCAATTCCTGTATCTTTTATTGAGATAACATAGGAATTATTCTGAATTTCTGATTTGATAGTAATACTGCCATGAGTGGGAGTGTATTTTATTGCATTTATAGCTAAATTCATAATAACTTCATAGATCCTTTCTTTTTCAAACATGGTAATCATATCATCTTTAATATCCAAGATTAATGTATGATTTCGAGTTTCTAATAATCCTTTTAAATCTTTAACACAAAATCTGATTAAAAATGTGAGATCTTCTTCACTTTTGATTAATTCTATTTCACCGGATTCTAGCTTTGAGGTTTCTATTAGATCATTGATCAGAGCCTCAAGTCGGGAACATCCCTGTTTGATTTCATGCAAAATAGAGATCGTATAAAAATCAAGTTCTTCATAATGTTGACTAAGTAATAAATCAGCATAACCTTTTATAGAAACCAGAGGTGTTTTAAGTTCATGTGAGGTTCTACTAAGAAGTTCCGACTTTAATCTGCTTACTTCTTTTAATTCTTCTTCAACTTGTTTTTTAACTGTTATATCAATAAAAGTTGATAAAACAGCATCCTTTTCTAAATAATTAATAGGTTTGGTATAGATTTGAACCCATCTTCTCCCGCCTGATTTTGTAACTATTCGACATTCATATTGATTAATTGATTCAAAATCTCCACCTTGTCTCTGATTATATTTTTCAATTATCATTGGTAAATCTTCATCATGAATGAGTTTATATGTATCCTCTACTGTCCATCTATTGATTTCATCTAAGGAATATCCTGTCATCTGAGTAACTGCTGCATTAGCGAATTTTATTAAACCATTTTGTTGGATGATTAAACCCATTGCCGACTGTTCTGCTAATGTTCTGAATTTTTCTTCAGACTCTCTAATTCTTTCTTCTGCCTTCTTACGCTCTGTGATATCATGGTTTATTGCTGCAAGACCGAAAGGACTACCTGTAATATCTTTAATTAATGAAACTGATGTTAATATATTTAAGATGCGTCCTTCTTTTTGTTTTTGAATAATTTCACCTTGCCAAATTCCATTATCGTAAATTTGTTTTAAAACTTGATCATAATCTGTAGAAATAATCTCTCTTAGATCCTTTCCTCTTACTTCTTCAACTCTCCATCCATATATAGATTCTGCTGCTTTATTCCAGCTAATAATGTTAAAATCTAAATCTGTAGAAATGATTGCGTCTGAAATATGATCAACAAGTTCAGCTTGATATTTAATTCTCTCTTCTTTTATTTTATCTATAGATACATCGAACCAGGATCCAATTATCTCCAAGGAAGTTCGCTTTTTTCCCTTAATAAGTTTAAGATCATTTCTAATCCAATGATATATTCCATCTTTAAATTTAAATCGATATTCAATACCTAAATTTCGCTTTTTAGGTAATCGTTTGATTTGTAATAACAACTGTTCTGTATCTTCAGAATGGACTTTTGAAATCCAAAATTCAGGAGTTTTTATGAATTCCTGTGGTTCATAACCAGTTATTTCCTTAATATTCTTACTTATAAATGTAAATTTAAGATCTTTCAAAACATTTGCAGTGAAAATCACAGTTGGGCTAGAAGATATGAGGTAATTTAATTGTTCTTCTGATTTTTTTATCCGTTCTTGCGCAATTTTGCGATCTGTAATATCTCTTGTTATCGTAAGAACTTTAGTTCTCCCATCGTTATCCGTAAACGTTTTACCATTAGTTTCTGTCCATAGATAGGTACCATCTTTTTTCAATATTCTAACTTCGAGAAATCCCTCCCCTCTTTCGAAACCTTTTTTAAATGCTGAATCCATCTTTTCTCGATCTTCTGGATGTATTAATTTAAATACAGTTTTGCCAATAATATCTTTAGAAGAATACCCCATTATTTTCTTATGAACTTCTTCATTAATATATTCGACTCTCCCTTTTTCATTAATAATAGTAACAATATCGTTCACATTTTCGGCCAATAGTCGATATTTCTCTTCTGAATCCCTTAATTCATATTCCTTGCCTTTAAATCTATGTGGTTCACTTAGATCCTTCATGATAATTAGGAACTTCTCAATTCCAGAGTAGTCAAAAGTTTTTTTTATAAAAAGTTCAAATAGAACAAATTCGCCATTTTTATTCCTAAATTTTATACGGGAGGTCTTTATTTTATCTATGGACGATGTGGTAAATAAAATAATTATCTCGTTGTAGTCTTCATTGTGCACATAATCTAGAAAAGACTTTTCGATTAAATCGTTGATATTAAAACCCAAAACCCTCAATAAGGGTCTTGCATTTATATATTCAATATTATAATCAACATTTACTATCAAAAGTAGTTCATTTATACTTTCTGTAATCATCTCATAGCAATTTTCAAAAATGTTAAGTTTTTCTTCAGTTTTAATCAATCTTATTCAACCCGTGAGGATTTTAAAAAGGAAAAATTAATTTGACTTAATTTAACGTATATCTATAAAACACAGAAAAAGCCATATATAAAAATTTTTTTTAGAATGGAGTAACTCCAAAATTGTAATACTAAGAATAAATATAATCTTAGTTACTGTTCTAATCCATAAACTTGTCTTGGAGTAATATATTCCGGGAATTTATTTATTAAACTCAACCTAGCTAAATAACAAAGATGGCATTCATCAACATATTCCTTTTCATGTCTGATATCATATTTTCTAACCAACTGAACTGGACCACCTCGGATTAATGGACCACATATAGGATGAGAATTTGCATTATAATTTCTTATCAGTTCTGAGAGAGGAATTTGCCAAAAATTACCAATACTTAATCCTTGACAAATATGTGCGTTACCAAATGGATCAACATGAATTCTTCCGAGTCCCTCAAGATCCTCATAGGGGCATTTATTTAATTCTTCCCATGGTCTTTTCGGTAAGTTTTTAATTAATGTTTCAACAGCTCTTCCTTTAAACATTGCACCACCACTTATAACCGGTTCTCCTTTTTCTTGCTCTCTTTGGACTGTTGGTTCTTCAATACATATACTTGTAGATGGTATTTTCAGATTTTCAGCTGCTCTTTTTGCTATTTTTGATGGATTTTCTTTTTCATCTCCAAAGTGGAATGTATCATCACTGATGCTAAAATCATCAAGGTCTAATTCTGTAAACGGCTTAAGCCAAATTTCTGCATCCTCTACATTAGTTGCCCAATAGGAGTTAGTAACAATTCCAACTTTAAATCCTTGTTTTTTAGCGAGTTTCACACCCTCAACCATAATAGGGTAAAAAAGGAAAGGTTCGCCCCCTTCAAAATAGATCCATTCTACAGTTTCTATTTTCTTCGCTTCTCTTAAAATTTCTTCAATCTGCGCTAATGTAAATGTTCCCTGAGAATTTGGACTACAATATAGAAAACAATGTTCGCACGAATAATTACACGTATATGTTAATAAAAAATGAATTCCTTTCAACATATTATCTTCGCTTTAAAATAAATTTATTTTTCGATTCAATCAGTTCTCAATCTTAAATAAAATTAATTAATTTGATTTCATTTAGCACTATTATTTCATAAGTAAGTGAGATATAATGATAGAACCCATAAGTATGTATGAAAAATACTTTAAAGATCCAAATCGCGAACCCGTATTAGTTGATTACGTAAGAACGCCAATGGGGAAGAGAAGAGGCACAATTGTATGGCATAGGGGAGATGATCTTGTTGTACATTGCTACCAAACAATATTAGAACGTAATAATTTTGATCCAGGAATTATTGGCGATTCAATAGTTGCTTGTAATAGTCAAATTGGGGACTGTGCCTTAGATATAGGGAGAACTGCGGCCTTAGCGGCTCACTTGCCTGTTAGTGTTCCCGGTATGTCTATAAATCGTCAATGTGCTAGTGGTGCACAGGCTGTATTATTAGCTTGGCAGGCCATTGCCTCGGGAATTCATGATTGTGTAATCTGCGGTGGTGTAGAGGTACAGAACAAATACCCCATAATGTCAGATACGTATATCTATGATAGAGCGCAAGATAAGGCTGTAATGATCCCCCCTAATAAAAAAATTCAAACCCATCCTGAAGTAGTACAAAAAGCAAAAGAATATAATGCCCAAATGGCAGATCAGATAACAGCTGCTCATTACCTTGGATTGGTTTGGATGAAAAAATCTGGTAAATCATTGGAAGACTTTAGGAATGAATTAGACGGACTATCCTTACATTCTCATAAGAAAGCATGTTCTACATGGGACGAGAGGGGAAAGGAAATCGAACCTATTTGGTGTCCAAAAGTAGACGAGAATAGAAATCCTCTCTTGAATGAAAAGAAAGAGATTGTGAATGATCCTAGTTTTTCAGTATTGACTAAAAAAGACGAAACACCTCGTCCCGGTACATCAATGGAAAAACTAGCGGGTCTGAGAACGATCGCTGGAAGAAAAAGTAAAGCCTTCTTAACGGCAGGTAATAGTTGTCCTACCACAGATGGTGCTGCAGCCCAGCTTTGGATGACCAGAGAACTCGCTGAAGAATATGGATTTAAAGCTAGAGCAACTATAGTAAATTATGCTGTAGTGGGAACTGATCCTGTTCTCATGCTCACAGGACCGATAGAAGCTATTCCTGATTCATTAAAACGAGCAAACATGACCTTAGATGATATGGCTTTTATTGAAATTAATGAAGCCTTTAGCCCGGTCGTCTATGCAAGTTGTTATGAACTTGGTTTAGATTGGAATGATGAAAGACTTAATCCATGGGGGGGCGCTATAGCACTAGGCCATCCAACAGGGATGACAGGATGTAGATTAATAGGTACTAATATCCATCAGTTAGAGAAATCTGGAAAAGAATATGCTATCTCATCGATGTGCGTAGGTTTGGGAATGGGTGCTTCTACTATTATACGAAACGAGCATCCAAAATAAAAGTTTCATAAATTTTTTTCTTTAAATTTTTAAATCATTGAAATTGAGTAAGATTAAAGTGTTAGTTTGAATTTTAATCATATACAAATCAAAAAAATCAATTTAAAGGTTTAAATCGTATGATAGAATTTACTGAAGAGCAAGAACTAATCAGAGAAAGTGTAAAGGAATTTGCTCAAAAGAAAATAGCTCCAATCGCCCTTGAAATGGAAAAAATCAAAGAAATTCCTAAAGATGTTATTAAAGGCATGGCTGAATTAGGGCTTCTAACTTGTACAGCAGATCCAGAATATGGAGGTTCTGGGTTGAATGCAGTTTCTGCTGGAGTAATAGCTGAAGAATTAGCTAAGGGAGACTGTACGGGATCAACTTGCGTATTCTATCTTGTACAAGCAGCGTGGGGATATCTTCTCAATAAATATGGAACTGAAGAGGCAAAAAAAGAAATATTTCCAAAAACATGTGCAGGAGATTGGTTTTTAGGAATAGCTACAACTGAAAGTGGTGGTGGAACTGATGTCGTGGGAGGAAAGACAAAAATTAAGAAGGAAGGAGATTCATTTATAGTAAATGGGGAAAAAATGTATATTAGTGGTGTTCGAGAAGCTGCAAATGGAGGAGGTGGTCATATTACTATAGCTCATCAAACTCCTGAATTAGGTTCGAGGGGAATGACTGTATTTTATCTACCCTTGACTGCTGATGGTATTACTCCAACTTATATAGAGGATTTAGGACGTGAGGGTATTTCTTGTGGAGGATTTTCTATTGATAATGTAAAAATCCCAAAACATTATATTCTTGGCGAAGAGAACAAGGGTTTTTATATCATACACGAAGGATATGAATATGCTAGAGCATTAATTGCAGTTATTTGCGCTTCTGCTGGCTTAAAATCACTAGAAAACGGAATGAATTATGTTAAAGAAAGAACTGTGTTTGGGAAATCTTTAGCCAAATTTCAAGAAATTAATTTTAGATTAGCAGAACACTACACAAAATTAGAAATGCTTAAAAGACTAGGATATGAAGCTCTTAGGGCAATTGACTTAGAACAAGAAGGAAAGGGAAACAGATTTGAAACCAGCAAAATAGTAGCGATGTCTAAAATGTTTGCTTCTGATTGGGCTTGTGAAGCCATTAATGATGTTATTCAATGGCAAGGTGCTTTTGGATATTCTAGAGAATGCCCAGATCAAGCCGCATGGCGTGCAATAAGATCATTTTCGTTAGCTGAGGGTACTCGTGAAGTAATGAAAATGATTGTAGCAAGAGAGTTGCTCGGGAAGGAGCTCGTTAGCTATAAATAATTTATAGACAATTAACTTTTTTTTAAATTTTTAATACAAGTTACATTAATTCTCTTAAGATATATATAAAATTTCGATATTGAATTAAATTAAAAAAATTTCTTGACCTATGAGATTTATAATATGTGTTAAGCAAGTCCCAGAAACTAATAACCTCAGAATTGATCCAAAGACTAATAGAGTTGTTTTGCAAGGGATCTCCACAATCATTAATTTTTTTGATCAATTTATTTTAGAGGAAGCTGTAAAAATAAAAAAGGAAGGAGATGAGATTATAGCTCTTTCAATAGGTGATCCTGAAACAAAAAGCACTTTAATGAGGTGTTTGGCATTAGGTGCTGATAAGGCAATTTTGCTTAACGATGAAGAATTTCAAGATTCCGATACTTTTGCTACATCTAATATCCTTTTAGCAGCAATAAAGAAGATTGGGGATTTTGATATAATATTTTGTGGTAATTCTTCTCTTGATACTGGTTCAGGTCAAGTGGGTCCTGAATTGGCAGCACTATTAAATATTCCTCAAGTGACATATGCAGAGAGTATTGAAAGGTTAGAAGATAAAAAAATTACAATAAAAGCTCAAACCGATGAGGGATATAGAATCGTAGAAGTAGAACTTCCTTTAGTGGTTGCTGGAATACCTGCTTCATCATTTCAACCTAGGATTCCCCCATTACCAAAAATACTTGCAGCTCAAAAAAAACCATTTGAAATTTGGAATAGTCAAGATATTGGAGGTGATTCGAGCAAATATGGCTCTAAGGGCTCCTTGATAAAAATTGAAAAGCTCTACGAACCCCCAAAAAGAGAACAAGGTATAGTTATTACGGATGAACCAGTGAACGCTGTAGAAAAGTTGATAGATTTGTTATCAAAAGACAAGGTGATATAATCGTGAGCGATGCTAAAGATATATGGATTTTTGCAGAAATTAAAAAAGAGACTATTAGAGGAGTTACATTTGAATTGCTCGGAAAAGCCAAAGAGCTAGCAGATAAATCTAATGAAAGTGTTGGTGTAGTTCTAATTGGGAAAAACTTATCTAAATTTGTTGAGGAATTTTCTCATCATGGAATAGATAAAATTTTTCTATGTGATAATACGATATTTGGAGAGTACCTTCCTGAATCATACTCATCTATTCTTGTAGATCTCATAAAAAAGTACATGCCAAATATAATCCTCTTTCCGGCAACTAAAATTGGGAAAGATTTAGCTCCAAGGCTGGCAGCTACACTAGAAACTGGATTAACGGCTGATTGTATTGAATTTGATATTCAAGAAGGGAAATTAATACAAACTCGAACTGTGTATGGTGGAAATTTTCTCGCAGATATCGTTTGTCCCGAGAAAAAACCTCAAATGGCCACAGTAAGAGCAAATGTAATGGAAAAATCTGAGCCAGGAGATAAAAATCAACCTGAAATAATAGAGATTGCTGTGGACCTTGACCCAAATGAACTAAAAACAAGAGTGATTGAGAAAATCGTGGCAACAACTTTAGATGTGAAACCAATAGATGAAGCAGATATAGTCGTATCTGGAGGTCGGGGTATAGGTAGTAAAGAAAACTTTAAAATTATTGAGGATTTAGCCAGTGTATTAAACGCAGCTGTAGGTGCAAGTAGAGCAGCAGTTGATGCGGGGTGGATCTCAAAATCATGTCAAGTAGGACAAAGTGGTACTGTTGTATGCCCCAATATTTATATAGCCTGCGGTATATCGGGAACTACGCAACATTTAGTGGGGATGACAAGTAGCAAGAAAATTATTGCTATAAATAGTGATCCTAACGCACCCATATTTGATGTTTGCGATTACGGAATTGTAGGAGATTTTCTAGAAATTGTCCCCTTATTAACAAAAGCCTTAAAGAAGAAGTTATCTCAAGATTAGTTTTCATTTACTAAATTATTATTGTTTACCAAGAGGCGCTTATGAGTATGAATAAAGTGGCAATAATTGGAGTAGGGCACACTAAATTTGGGCGAATCCAAGATAAAGGATTAATGGACCTTTTATGTGAAGCATCTTTAGAAGCTATTGAAAATGCAAACGCTGCAGATAAGGATTTTGACTCTGTATATGTTGGAGTCATGAGTCCAGAAACTTTTAACAATATTGCAGGTGTTGCTAGTGCTCTTGTTGACAAAATTAGTCTAATTCCTACCGCTGCAGATGATATTAAAAATGGACCTGCGAGTGGAGGATCAGCAATTAGAGCTGGTTTTCAAGCAATTGCTTCTGGAATGAGTGATCTAGTGCTAGTAGTTGGGGGTGAAAAAATGACTCACATAACAACACCAGGTTACATTACATCAAATGTTGCGACTTTAACACATCCAGAAGCAGAACGGCGTCATGGGGTGTCTCTTCCTTCATTTGCTGGATTATTGACTCGAGTATATCTTGAGAAATACAATGCTAAACTTGAATGGTTGTCAGATATAGCAATAAAAAATCATAAAAATGGATCCTTAAATCCAAAAGCACATTTTCAAAGAACAATTGAAGATTTTATGAGGAATGCCAAAGAAAAGGGGAGAGGTAATTGGGATAATGTTCATGATTTCCTGAAAGATGATAAAACTAATCCTATTATTGCTGATCCATTAAGACTTTTTCATATTTGCCCAATTTCAGATGGGTCTGCTGCTTTAATTCTATGTGATGCTGAGAAAGCTAAAGAATATTGTGATTCTCCAGTTCTAATCTCTGGTATTGGTCAAGCTACTGATATCCATATCATTTTTGAACGCGAGGATATTACCTCTTTCAAAGCTTTAAGATTAGCTTCTTCGCAAGCATATAAAATGGCTAAAAAAACACCAGATGATATAGATGTGTGTGAGCTTCATGATGCATTTTCTATTCTTGAAGCGATCCAGAGTGAAGATTTAGGTTTTTTCAAGAAAGGTGAAGGCGCTAAGGCTGCACACGAGGGTTTAACGGAAATTGGAGGTAAAATCCCAATCAATCCTTCAGGAGGGCTGAAGGCACGTGGACATCCCTTAGGAGCCACTGGAATTGCTCAAGTAGTAGAGCTAGTTTGGCAGCTAAGAGGAGAAGCTGGTAAACGACAAGTTGAAGAAGCAAAGAGTGGGATCACTTGTAACTTTGGAGGTTTTGGGAATAATATAATATCTATTTTAGTTGAGAGATTCTAAATTTTCATGAAATAATTCTTTTTATTCTCTGTAGATCATCTATTGGTAAATTTAAATTAAACCTTCTACCGATAAACTGCATTAAACCTTCATTATTTATTCCTTTACACTGAAATTTTCCTAAATCATTAATTATTACATCTTTCTCAAAAATTTGGGAGTTCTGGTTATATTCTTGAATGAGTTTATCTAATTCTGTTTCATTATATTCAGTAATAGGTGAATAATAAACTTTAGCATAATTACATATTCTTTGTGCGAAATTTTCAATAGAAACTGTTTTTTGTAAAATATCTTTTATAGATATAGCTATTTCTCTTAAATTTTCAGGCATTTCATTACGTGAATTATTCAAATTTACTCCCATCCCGATCAAAATATAATTATATTGAGCACTTACTACATAGTCAATTAATATTCCTGCAAGTTTTTTATTTCTATATATTAAATCATTTGGCCATTTAATTTGAACGAATAAATCATATTCTAATTCTATAACTCGTCTTATTAAGGTTGCAGTAAAATAATGAAATAATGCTAATTGCGACTTATTCAAGGATAACGTAGTTTTTAGTCCCAAAGTTGCCCAAAATCCGCCTTTTGGAGAAAACCAATCATCTTGCTTTCTACCACGCCCCTTTGTTTGTGTACTTGCTACTAACAGCAGTGAAGAATAATAATCATTTCTAAGGTACTCTATCACCTTATCTTGGGTAGAGCTTATTTCGTTAACATAGATTATCTTTATTTTTGAGAACATTTTCGGGTTATACTAAGGTTTAAACGTCAAATTAATAGAATAAATATGAGGATTAATATAAATTATGTTCAAACATAGTAGAGTAAAATTATATTTTTCTATATAAAATTTTAATTAAATCCAACATCCTCAAACAAATGAGAAGATTTTAACTGTCAATTTGAATCTAAATAAAATTGAAATGTTGCATTATGAAACTGATCAATCTATGAAATGATTTTGCTATTATCTTTTTTCACAATAATACAGTATTAAATTAATAAAAAATTTAATATTTTATAATAAAATATGGTTAAATCTGTAATACTAATGATAGTGTGTCTCCAAGTATAAGTTTTATAAATTTACTTTTGATAAAATTAATAACTTATTTATTTAAATAAATATCGGATTAATATGATCTTAAAGGATGATAATTCAGAAGAAAAATTCGAAATAACGGAGAAATTGCAGGAACTACGAAGCAAATCTAAATTAGGTGGAGGAAAAAAGAGTATTAAGGCACAGCATAAAAAAGGTAAGTTAACTGCTAGAGAAAGACTTGAGATATTATTAGATTATGGATCTTTTATTGAAATTGATTCATTTGTAAAGCATCAAAATGATAATTTTGGAATGGATGAGAAAAAATATCTTGGAGACGGAGTAATATCTGGTTATGGAACAATAAATGGGCGAAAAGTATTTGCATATAGCCAAGATTTTACAGTGTTAGGAGGAACTATAGGCAAGGCTCATGCTCAAAAGATATGTAAAATTATGGATTTAGCTTTGAAAATGGGTTGTCCAATAATTGGGTTAATTGATTCGGGAGGCGCTCGTATTCAAGAAGGTGTTGATGCTTTAGATGGGTTAGGAGATATTTTTTATCGAAATGTTAGAGCCTCGGGAATCATACCTCAGATATCTGTTGTTTTAGGTCCTTCAGCAGGAGGTGCTGCTTACAGTCCCGCATTGACAGATTTTATTATAATGGGTGGAAATAATGCTTATATGTTTATAACAGGACCTCAAGTTTTAAAATCTGTTACTGGAGAAAAAGTCTCCTTTGCCCAATTAGGAGGTTCAGATATTCATTCAAGTATTTCAGGCGTATGCCATAAAGCTATGGATAGTGAAGAAGAAGCTTTAGAATTTACAAAAAAATTATTGTCTTATCTTCCATCTAATAATTTAGATGACGTTCCTAACTCTTTAAATCAAATTCAAGTCGCTGATGCATATCTATTAGATAGAATACTACCAGAAAACGAAGATGAACCTTATGACATAAAAGATGTTATTAATTTAATATTAGATCAAGAAAGTTTTTTAGAACTCTATTCAGAATGGGCAAAAAATATTGTAATAGGTTTTGGAAGGATTGAAAATCAAACTATAGGAATTGTTGCTAACCAGCCCATGATCCTTAGTGGGGCATTAGATTATAATGCTTCGGATAAAGCATCTAGGTTTATTCGATTTTGTGATGCATTTAACATTCCACTACTTACACTAGTAGATGTTCCGGGATTTTTACCTGGTGTTAAACAAGAACATTCAGGAATTATTAGACATGGTGCTAAAATGATTTATGCTTATTCAGAGGCAACTGTTTTAAAAATTACTGTTATTATACGTAAAGCTTATGGTGGTGCTTACATCGTTATGAATTCAAAACAGTTAGGATCCGACGCAAACATTGCATGGAATTCAGCACAAATTGCCGTTATGGGTGCTGATGGAGCATGTAAGATTCTTTTCCGAAATCAACTAAATGATGTAGAAGATCCCGATATTTTATTAAAAATTTTTACTGAACAATATAAAAGGGAAATTTTAAATCCTTTTCGAGTAGCAGAAAAGGGGCAATTGGATAAAATAATCTTTCCACATGAAACTCGTATCGAAATAATTAAAATTTTGAAATTTTTTGAATCTAAAAGAGAACAAACCCCTCGACGAAAACATGGGGTTTTTCCTGTCTGAAAATACTACTGGTTGATGTACATGAAAAAGAAAGAGATTATCCAACAATTATTGAAAAACAAAGTCCCTGTCTGGGGTTATTCACCAAAAGGTATTATCGATCCTTCACTTTCTGTGCAAATATGTGAATTAGGAGGAATTGGTTTAATAGATTTTGAAGGAATCAATATAGATAAATGTCAAATGTTTTTAGAAAGATTTTCATCATCGTTATCATCCGAACACATATGGGGTATTCGGATTTCTAATCGAGACATTCTTGGTGCTCTCGAATTTCAAAAAATAGTCCCGATAATTATCTGTGCTTATTCACCAGATTCAAAGGATATTGAACTTATGCAAAAATATTCTAAATTACTTCTTTCTGAAGTTTTATACTTAGAAGAAGCATATGTTACGGCTGAGTGGTCAGATATGTTCCTTGTAAAAGGAAATGAAGCAGGGGGAATTGTCGGGACTAAAAATTCTTTTATACTCATTCAAGAATTTCAAAAAGCGGGTCTTTCATTCGTAAGTCAAGGGGGATTTGGAGTATATAATATATCCTCTGCTTTAATTGGTGGCGCTATAGGAGTTGTATTGGAAAGCCAACTATTTTTACTCCCAGAATGTCCTTTAAATGCAGAATTTAAAAGTTATATCAAAACTATTGACGAAAATGATTTTTACCTTTCATATGAAACTTCACAATATAATTATCGCTTAATTGGGAAATTGGCTAATAAAGCAATCCGATTAATTAAGGGTATTGAACAGAATAATTTTTCGAAAATTAATTCAAAATTTAATAATAAATATCTAGATCAGAAGTATAATCTTATCCAAGAAATATCAAATTTATCAAAAAATTATCGATTTTACTCCGACCCAGTACCAAAACATTCATTCTTACCAAGTGATCATGGCATATGTTTTGCAAACTATATACATAAGAAATTTCAGAATCTAGAAAACTTCTTTGGGAAAATAGTTAAGATAATTACTAATCAAATTAGAAACAGTAAAAAAAATTGGCCTTTTACTAAAAATTCTGAATTTGCTAAGCAATTAAGTATTATGTATCCAATTATTCAAGGACCAATGGCAAATATCTCTGATAATGTCTCATTTGCTATTGAAGTTGCGGAAAATGGAGCTCTTCCAATTTTAGCTTTAGGAGGGCTCTTAAAAGAAGAAACTGAAGATCTTTTATCAAATATAAATACGGGGAATCTATCAGACGAGATGTATGGTTGTGGCATCATAGGTTTGGATGCTGTAAAATCTCGTAGAGAAGAACATCTTAAATGCATTTCAATCAATGGGCCAAAAATCACCTTAATTGCTGCAGGTACAATTGATCTTGGAATACAAGTTAAAAATTTAGGCAAAATTATATTAATACATACACCTGCGTTGTCATTATTTAAGGAAGCTATTAAGAGAAACCTCGATTTTATGATTTTAGAAGGTAGTGAATGTGGTGGTCATTTTGGAGCACTCTCATCCTTTATTCTATGGGAACGTATTTTAGAATATTTGGATAAGGAAAGAAATAATTTACCTAAGAAAATAAATCTTATTTTTGCTGGGGGAATAATTAATGAAGTAAGTTCAGCGATGCTAGGGAGTATGATTGGAAATCATTTAGATCTAATTAATCCCGGCATTCAAATGGGAACTGCTTATCTCTTAAGTGAAGAAATTGTAAGAACTAATGCATTATCCCCTATTTATCAAGAATTATTGCTCAACCATTCATCTACAAGGGTGATCGGTACATCAGTTAATACTCGAGCAAGAGTTGTCCCTAGTGAATTTTCCTCTCAAACTATTAAAAATGAATATAACCGTAAAGCCCAAGGATTATCTCTTTCTCGAAGGAAAGAATTGTATGAAAAAGATAATTTAGGAGCACTAAGAATAGCTTCTAGAGCTGAAATATGGAATGATAATCATATAGAAGGGACCGAAACGTCTCAATTCATTCCCATCTCGAAAAAGGAACAATTAATCAATGGTGCCTTTATGACAGGTGAATCTATTTCCCTGCAAAAATCTATCAGAACTATCCCCCAAATACATTATGATATTATTGAAGGGGGCTCGAAATTTATTAAAAGATCATCAAATCGAATATTAAAACAATCTTCAAGGCCATTAGTAATGAAAAAAGAACAAGTAAACTTGTCTACTAAAAGTAAAATAGCTATAGTTGGCTTGGGAGGTCTCTTTCCAGACGCAGAGAACATCCAGCAATACTGGAGTAATATTGTAAATAAAGTAAACTCAATTACAGAAGTTCCAAAGGATAGATGGGATCCTAATATCTATTTCGATAAAGATCACTCATCGTTAGATAAAACCTATACAAAAATTGGTGGATTCGTAAAAAAATTTGAGTTCCAGTCAATTAAGTATCGAATTCCCCCAAAAATGGCAGAAAGGATGGACTTAGTTCAAAAATGGGCTATAATAACTGCAAAAGAAGCACTCCTTGACGCAGGATACCCTATTGATGGGAAAAAACGTTTACCTATAGCTATAATCGTTGGTAATTCCTCAGGAGGAGATGCTCAACGATTCAGTAATAAACGCATAATCTTTAACGAGATTAAGTACAGAATCAATGAAGCAAGCTCTCAGATGATTTTGGATTTTGAACAAAAGGAAAATCTTCTAAATTTCCTCGAAGAAAAAATAATTAATCCTGTTCC
>JBHLRJ010000051.1:3326-25643 GCA_048882645.1 Candidatus Thorarchaeota archaeon | reverse complement strand
TTTTTGTCACTATCCATTATTCCGTTTCTTTGCTGTTCACATTTACCATATGAAACATCCGTAATCCCAAAACATTCGCAAACAAGTTGCCATTCTACAACAATTAAAACAATACATACCAGATATAGAAATTAAGGGAATGCTATACGATGTTAATACGGGATGGATATTTAATAATGAGGATCTTAAAGGATTTTATTCAATGAAGAATTTTAAAGAAAAATATCAAACATTAGTAGGTCAAAAGGAATATGATCTTCACCTATTTTTAAAAAAGTCTGAAATGGATGAAGCAATTCAAGATAAATTTGAGGAATTAGCATCCGATACTGAATCAGATGCATCAAATTTGGAAAACATTGATAGAGAAGAGACATCAGAAAAAGAAGTTATATTAGATCTTGAAGATCATATAAATCAGGAACGCAAAGTTCAAACATATTTGTCAAAACTAAAGGTTCCTAAAATACATACTCCAAGAGTTAAAATATATATCCCAAAGATATATAAAAAGAAAAAGTAAATCGTAAGATTTTTTTAAAAATTAAGTAAAAGACTTAATACATAAAAAGTAGAAACTGATTAATCATTATAGTTGGTTAGATTTTTGAGAATTCTCTTTAAGAAATTTTCAAACTCCTCTATTTCCTTTTCAGTAAATTTATTATAATAAAGCTTTCCCATTTTCTTTGAGACGTCAATATATTTATCTTGGATTATTTTATTTTTCTCAGTTAGACAGATAAGGATCTCACGTCTATCTTCTTTGTTAGGAAGACGTTCTATAAATCCCGCCTCTTCAAGCTTATCTAGATGAAATGTTAATGTGGATTTGCTAAACTGAGTTCTTTCAACAAGTTTATGAATTGGGAGCATATCTTCACGCCAAAGTACAAACATAATCCTCCCTAAGGCGGGATTAAATTCATCCAAATTATGTTCTTTTATAATCTTAGCAAAGATTCTTTGTGATAATTGATGAATCTTAGAAATTAAAAAGCCTCCTTCAGGTTGTTTTTTCATTTCCTTACTCATAATTCAAAATTAACTTGATTTAGTTTGTAATAAAATCGCGCCTGTTTAGGTTTTAGTCGTACCAAAGAATAATCTGGATCATCTATTCCTTCTCTATAATACCTATCCCACCAATCTAGCCAAATTTTATGTTTAAGCTCTCGATCTTCCACTATTTCGGCTATCCCACCGAACATCACCCCTTTAAACTCATCTGCATCGCAAAAGTAGACACTGATCTTAGGATTCTGTTTAATATGAGTTATTTTCGAGGATGAGGTATTTGTTGAAATGTATACTACAAACTGATTCTCTTGCTTTTTAAAAAATTCAACAAATTCCGGAAACTGTTCCTTATTTCTAAGATTAAACATTGCTCTTGTTATCGGAAAACCTTCAGGATCAATAGTGGTAAGATAAGCTGCTTTTGACTCTTCCATTAATTCTAAACATTGCTTTTGTACTTCCTCAGCTTCCATTTTATTCACCTTTTATAAATTTTTAAATAGTTTTTCTAATTGCCTCTAGATTATTCTTCGCATCTGGTGCTCTTTCTAAGCTATTTTTCAGATCATCACAAATATAATCATTGCAATATGCACAATTTTTAATTTGCTTTTTAATACAGCATTTTCTTATAGGACAACCTTGTACACACCATACAAAATGTCTTCCTTCTTCAGTGCACCCATCACAACAGATATCTTCTGCTGTAAAAGACATTGAATCACTTGACCACTCTTCAGCAACTTTTTTTAGTTCGGTATCATCCTTCTTAAGGGTTGCTATATGAGCCGGGCAGATTAAACAATCTAATCCGCAATACGCAATCATTTTATCCATAGATTTTTTTCCTCCTAAATTATATTTTTTTATTTTTTTATTTTTTTTGAAAGTAGTTCGATATAGGATAGTTCAATCTAGTCATATTTTATATTTAAATCTTTTGATCATCTGTTTCAATATAACTCTTAACCCTACAAAGTATATTAGAAAAAAAAGTGATATAAAAATATTTAATTTTTATTTAATTAATAGAATTACTTTAAACTCAACATTTCTTTAATAAAAGACGATGATTGAATACATATTTTTGGTCTTATTCTTTGTTTTCGCGATAATAGAACTATTTGCGGAATATAAAGATAATAAAAAACTGGAATATAGTACTAAGCCACTTTTGATGCCGTTACTAATTTTATTTTATATATTCGGAGTACTTGAGGCAACATCCATAAACAATATTGACTGGTTAATATTTGTTGCATTACTGGGTGGGTGGGCAGGAGATATTTTCTTGATGCTTGAAAATGAAGAAAAATGGTTTTTGTATGGGATGGGAGCGTTTTTAATTAACCAAATTTTCTATATAATCGCATTCTTCTTATCAATACAAGACTACTCAGCATTTAGTCCATGGAGTTTATTTCTACTAGGTCCCTCTATCTTAGTACTTATTTTCACAGTACCAAGATTCATTAAAAAAACTGAAAACATGAAGATACCCGTTCTCGTATATATGGCAGCCATACTCTTAATGCATATAGCAGCTCTAATCCGAATAGCAGATCCACGACTACTGGGATTACCTTTTATCTTTGTCTATGTTGGTTCTATTTCTTTTATGTTTTCTGATGCTTCAATCGCAGTTAATAAGTGGGCAGGAGAATTTACTAATGCGAGATTGATTATTATGACTACTTACGTCATGGCTCAATTGTTCATTACTTTAGGGGCACTCTTTACCGCGATTCTATAAATGAAAAAATAAAAAACATCCCCTTTTTTTTTAAATATAATTGAGTGAGAAAATACCACTTAATTCAATACTTATCAAAACTATTTTAATTTTTGATTCTACTAGGTGAAAAAGAATGGTAAAAGAATACTTTGAAGCAAATAGGAAGATGTGGGATGAATTTGCGAAGGAACACTTTCAAAATGAAAGTGAGTTTTATAGCGTTAAATCCTTTCTTGAGGGAAAATCTACCTTGAAACCATATGAACTCAATGAAATGGGTAATGTGAAGGGAAAGAAGTTATTGCATCTTCAATGCCATTTTGGACTCGATACTCTTTCTTGGGAAAGAGAGGGAGCTATTGTTACAGGGATAGATTTTTCAGGTGAAGCAATAAGGTTAGCAAAAATCTTGGCTAATAAAGCTAATCTTACAGGAAAATTTATCCAAACAAACCTTTATGATTTACCAAAGGTTCTTGATGAAAAGTTTGATATTGTATATACGTCTATAGGAGTGTTATGTTGGCTTAATGATTTGAAAAAATGGGCAGAAATCATTGCTCATTTCCTAAAATTTGGAGGTTTCTTTTATATTGCGGATGGTCACCCAGTTAAAAATATGTTTGACCATGAAAATCAAAAGGAATTACAGCTAAGGTTTGATTATTTCCATAAACTAGAGCCAATGGAATTCACAGCTGAGGGTTCTTATGCAGCAGGTGGTTCTCATATGGAGCCCCATAAGGAATATGAGTGGAAGCATAGTGTATCAGATATTATCAATTCACTGATTCAAGCAGGGTTGAAAATTGAATTTTTTAATGAATATCCATTTACTCCAATGGGAATGTTTTCCTTCTCAGAAAAAGATTCTAATGGATATTATAGATTGAAAAATCAAAAAGTTGAGATTCCTCTTTTGTACACATTAAAAGCATCTAAAACATATGTCAATCATCATTATAAACCTAGAGAAAAGTTTAATAATTAATCTATAAATCCTTATACCAATAGATAAAAATTATTTCATTAAGTATTTTTTACCTAAGGGTAATCTAATTATTCGTTTTATCAAATTCTTTTTAAAAATTGGTATTTGAACGTGAGTTATAAGAGAAAAATAGAGAGGAAATATTTTTGTTTTGGAATAATTTTAAGTGTGTTCTTAATAAGTTCCACAATCATTTATTCCATATCCAACCCCACGAGCATAAAAGACCATAATAGTTATGATAAATCAACTGATCCAAATATTTTTAATAATTCTCTTGTAGGTACGTCAATGATAATACTTATAAACAATACTCAAATATATCCTGGTGAGGTCTATAATGTTGATATTGGAGAACTTCTTAATATCACGGTATTTTTTAGTGATAATAATTCAAATCCTCTTATGGGAGCCATAATTAATTTAACTAGAGGAGGAATTACTTATAATTTAACTGAGGATGTACTAAAAAATCAATATTTTATTATTTTAAACACATCTAATCCGGGACTAGAAGTAATGGTTGTCTCCGCTTGGTTAGCTGGTTATGAATCTCAATTCTTCGCATTTTTATTAGAAACAGCTGAAATATCTACAAGTATCTACATTTTCCTTAATAAGGTTAATGTTACAAGTGATCCTACTATTGAACTTCCAATAGGAGATTTACTAAATATTACTGTAAAATATCTGGATATAAGCAATCAGCATGTAGAAGGTGCAACCATTGAGTTTATAGGTGGAGGCTTTTCAGATGTTTTAAATGAGAATTCTTCCTTTGACCAGTATTCATATATTTTAAATACAACCCAGTTTAACATTGGTGTGAATTTTTTCACTCTTACTGCTTCAAAAATAAATTATCAAACTCAGTCTCTCAATTTTTTCGTAAATCTTATTGAAAAATTTACGAGCATCCACCTTTTCATTAATGGGGTTAATGCTACCGGATATCCTTTATTAGAATTTCCAATAGGAGAATTGCTTAATATTACAGTAAAATATCTAGATATAAACAATCAGCATATACAAGGAGCAACCATTGAGCTAATCAGCGAAGGTTTTTCAGATTTTTTAATTGAGAACTCTTCTTTTAATCAGTACTCATATATTCTGAATTCAACCCTATTACAATTGGGAGCAAACATTATCTTCGTCATTGCATCAAAAATCAATTATCAATCTCAAAATGCTTACTCACAAATATTTGTACGAAGAATAAGGATTAACATTTCAGGAAATTCATTAATTGAAGTTTTAGCGGGTGAAACAATACATATTGAAATTGAGTTAAATAATGAAGATTTTGGAGGACCAATTGTAGATGCGACTGTAACGTATTTATGGGTGTATGGCCAAGGAATACTTACAGATCTTAACTCCGATGGAATTTACGAAGTGAACTTAACTACTATAATGGTGGGGGTATATAATTTAGAAATTATAGCCTATAAAGGAGCTAATTATGAAGTTGAGAGTTTTCAACTTACAATCATTATTACTAATCCCATCGAACTTTTTATCTTATCATCTAGTGCTGATATTCCAGATTTGGATGGAACATTTTATTTAGTCTGGATAACATCAGAGTATGCAGATAATTACTCGATCTATGTTTACAGCAGTAAGATTACCCAAATTAATAGTAGTGTAATTTTATATGATGCCCATGTATATGATTCTCCTTACTTAATCTCTGGATTATCCAATGGAATCTACTATTATGTAGTCATTGCTTTTAATGAATATGGCAATGTTAGTTCAAATTGCATTCAAGTGATTGTTTCTCGTAATTTTACCAAGTTTACTATTCCAGGATACAATTTATTCACACTTATTGTTATTATATCTGTCTTTTCTGTGATTATTATAAAAAAAAAATTAGGACATAAAAACAAACCATCGAAAACAACATTGGTGGACAGTTGAGAGGATTTTGAACTAAATCAAGATTTATTTTGTGAGAAAATTTTTAATGTAGTAATAATTACTTAGTTTGTTAGAAAAATTTCGCCTCGGTGGCTTAGCCGGTATTTGAGATTAGAAAGTAAGAGCAACCGCAAGCATTGCCTTGGTAAGGCAAAGGTCGCGGGTTCAAATCCCGCCCGAGGCTTTTTTAGGACTAAAAAGAATCATTTCTCTTATATTTATTTGTTAATGATTTGTTCACTGAGGTCTAAAGCAAAATTCCGATTAATTCCGCTAAAGTATTATTTTCTTCAATATTATATTCATTTAGATAGTTCATTAATTTCCACATTAATAAATTTTTAAATAAAATAAATGTACAAGCAGAGAATTGGATTATTGATTAGATAGGATTAAAAAAACAAAAAAGATAATAATAAAATTAGATTTATAAAAGTATTAATCTTTATATATCTAAAAAAATGCCGGTGTGGCTTAGCTGGTTATAGAGCATTTGAGATAAACTTATGCCTAATAAGCGCCAGACTCATAATCTGGAGTCTCAACTCCAACAAGAATTGGGTCAGAAGTCGTGGGCTCGAAAAGGTGAAGATATACGCTCCACATATAAGAATCCCACCACCGGCACTCTTTTTAATCTAGTACTCCGCAAGTATTAAAATAAGAAATTTAAAATCAAATCTATCGTTTCATTTATACGATAAATATGAATTCAAAAAGAGAAATCAAGCGTTTTCAAGAATTCTTATTAAATTCCTGGCCAGCTAAGTATTATTATTTTTTAAATGGATGGATATTACGCTTCAATGATGGAATTACTTCTCGTGCCAACTCAGTTTTTCCAATAAGATATACTGGCACCCAAAAAACTTTGACTGAGGATATCGAAATGGTTGAAACAGCATATAAAGTACATAAATTACCCGTCTTATATACAATGCATGAATTCCATGAACCAAAAAACCTTAAAGGGGAGTTATTAAGCCGAGGGTATCAACCTGTAGCTCAAACTAATGCTTTAGGGATACGAATCAATGAAATTGAATCAACTCCAATAAATAATGGTTTCGAATATCTCTTGTCTAATTCAAGAGTCGATGAAATTTCCGATTTTCTTTCAAAATACTCAAGGTGGAATTTTGAAGATCAAAAGATCATTCAAAGAATTAACCAGAGAATTATTATACCGAAAAAATGTTACATGCTTACTAAATACCAGAATGAGATTACTGGTACACTTTTAGCGGTGTTAGTTCCTCAAGGATATGTATATATTGGGGATGTACTCGTCCATCCTGACTATAGAAGAAAAGGTATAGCGACTTCTATGTTTAACTACTTAGTTAGAGAATGGGTTGTTCATAACAGTGTAAAAGCAATTTGGTTACAGGTTGAAGCTGATAATCTTAACGCAAATAAGTTATATACCAAACTAGGAATGAAGAAGATATATAGCTATTATTA
The DNA here is from genome assembly GCA_048882645.1 of Candidatus Thorarchaeota archaeon. Taxonomy (GTDB): domain Archaea; phylum Asgardarchaeota; class Lokiarchaeia; order Sigyniarchaeales; family SOKP01; genus Loki-b32. The sequence goes on along the minus strand of JBHLRJ010000051.1, from coordinate 18,504 downwards.
CATGGAAAAAGACAATAAAAATAGTTAATATTTCAAAGTCATTTATTCAAAATAGCTTCCAGATACTTGATCTATTTTTTTGAGTTTCCTGTTGATTTCCTTTTGTAATTTTACAGGATTCATATCTCCTAATTCTATATCATTCTCCGTAATGAATATGTTAAAATCTGCTTTATTTAAACGAGTTTTTCCTTGGTTTTTTGCCCAATTAAGGCCTTTTACAATAATTTCTCCACCATCCCCGCCAATAAAGGAGGGCAAATAATAATCAGCAAGGTGATCCTCTAGAAATATCACACGACCATATAATCCTTTAGGATCAAAATTACGATACATAGCGGGAATTCTACTTGGAGTTAGGGTAGTTACTATGTTCTTACCTGCTTTCTGTATTTTTTTATATACTGGATACCATTTTTCATGTCCCATAGGTTCTCTTCCATCTCCAGGTACCCATTGAATTCCTGTAAGCTCTGGGATAGAAAGGAGATCATCTAAATGAGGAATAGCTAATGGCCCATCTAAATGATAAATTGAATAATCCATATGAGCTGCTTGAGCCTTGATATCTGGAAGTGCAAATCTTCTGAACCACTCGGGATTAAGCATCGCACTGAAATCACATTGCATAGGATACCATGTTTTTTTATTCCATACATTAAGCCATGCGTTACATCCATCATTATATTGATAAATAATCTTTTGAAGGTCATCATACACTTTCAAAGTCTTTTCTAGGATAATAGCACGACATGTATCGATAATGTCTGGTCTACGTTTCATAGTAAGTATGATATTTTTTGGACCTAAGAACGAAGATAAGATGTCTAATATTCCTCCTAAATCTGTCATCGATATCTGGTATTTTCCTTGAGAATGTTTTGCAGCATATTCAGTTATTCGTAAGAGCCGTGAATACCAAATGTTGTTGGGATCTAATTTAATGCTCTCTAAATAAGAAACTATTTCTTCTACAGGAATAGGGCGGCTAAACCACATAGTTCGAGTTTGAAATTTGGGAGTAACACCGAAGACTGCTGCCATAATTCCGGGACCATAATTTGGAAAAAATGAGGGAATACTTTCGCCTCCAAAATACAATCCTGGTAATCTCTCTTCAAAATTATTGATAACTTTTTCAATTGCGTCATGATCCCGAGCTAAATTCCAATTGAACCCAAAAACATCGAGAAGACCCTCAACAGAAGCCCCTTTTTGCGGGTAATAATATGCAATAACAGGACGATCAATAATTTCATGATCCCACCACGCCCCCATTCGTTCTTTTGCTTGAGCCAAATCTTCTTTATAGGCACTCAAAGAAATACACTAATTGTTCCATTTTACATATAATTACTACTATTAAAATCCTTATATTTAAATAATATTTTTTAATTCAGCATCCTAAGATTAATTGTTATGGAGAGATTTAATTCTGAAAAAATTTCGGCTCAAGATGTTACCATTGCCGATAATAATGCTCAATGGTTGGGGATTCCATTAATTCATTTAATGGAGTGTGCAGGATACTGTATAGCAGATGAAATTGTAAAAAGATACAATCTTAATAATAAATCTAATGTTGTTATTTTCTGTGGAACGGGTAATAATGGGGGAGATGGATTTGTTGTAGCAAGGCAATTAGCAGCTTTTAATATAAGATCAACAGTAATCCTTGTGGGTTCTCCGGATAGGATAAGGACTCACGCTTCTAAGTTTAATTGGAAAATTATTAAAAATAAAATAAATTACTTAATTGACACAATTATCGTACGTGATTCTTCTGAAATTAACCAGATCGACTTACTGAATAAAAATAAAAGTAAGCTAAACTTAATTGTAGATGGATTATTGGGCACGGGAATTATTGGAAAAATTAAGGAACCAATCTCGACAGCTATAGATGTCATAAATAAACTAAAAGAAGAAGATAACAAGACAGTCGTTTCAATTGATATCCCTTCAGGTATGAATCCAAATACGGGTGAAGTTGTACACAAAGGAGTGAAATCAGATTTAGTTATTACTTTGCATAGAAATAAAAAAGGGCTAGATGTGAAAAGTGAGTATATAGACGAGATTGTAATAAGATCAATTGGCATCCCCTATGAGGCAGATCTTTTTGTTGGTAAAGGTGATTTAATTCATTCATTGAAAACTAGAAAAGTAGATAATCATAAAGGACAATTTGGACGAATGCTTGTCATTGGCGGTTCAAAAAATTATTCTGGAGCACCTACATATTCTTCTTTAACAGGAATCAATTTTGGTATAGATTTAGTTATAACATATGTCCCAGAAATAATAGGAGATGTACTTCGAAATTATTCTCCTAATATGATCGTAAGAACAAGTCCCGGGAACTGGTTAAATATGAAAGCATTTGATGAGATTTCAGAATTGATTGAATGGTCAAATGCGATTGTTATAGGGCCAGGATTAGGTATACAAAAAGAAACTGAAGAACTATTAGTAAATCTCCTTAAGAAACTAAATCAAGAAAATAAATCTTATGTTCTAGATGCAGATGCATTAAAGTTAGTAAAAGATCATCTTGATTTGATTAAGGATCAAACTGTTATTTTAACTCCACATGAAGGAGAATTAAAAATTATGAATGGATCCGTTCTTCCATCTTATGATCAGATTGAAAAACGGATCCAGTCAATTAAAAAATTAGCAGCAAAATTAAATGTTACTTTACTTGTGAAAGGGCCTTATGATTATATTTCTGATGGAGAAAAATTGAAAATAAATCGAAGTGGATGTCCTGAGATGTCAATAGGAGGTACGGGAGACGTATTAGCGGGTTTATGTGCTTGCTTTTTAGCTACAGATAACGATCCTTTCCTTTCTGCGTGTTCTGGAGCGTTTCTTAATGGTTTTGTTGGTCAATATTGTAAAGAAAATATTGGTAATCGTTTTACAGCGATGGACATGATTAAAAACATAAACAATGCAATAGAAAGCGAATTTAAACTCTAATTTTCAGATCGTGAAAAATTATAGTTACAAATAAAGAGATGTCAAAACGTAAAATCATTTTTTGATAAAAATTTATTAATTTCTAATTTATAATATTATTAAACTAGTTATATTGATAGCCAAGTTGAGGTTTTTACGTTAAATATTTGAGTGCTAAAATCAAATCAAAATAATTCGTTTGAGTAAAAGTAAGTTTACAAAAAATAACAGAGGAGATTGATTAAAATAACCCAATTATTTCTTATAAATCAAGATGGAACGACCACAGAACTTACATCAGAGGGGGCAATTAAAGATGTATTAAAAACCGATGAGTGTTATGTTCTGGTTGCAGATGAATCTAGAAAAGTTTATCTTTGGAAAGGCGTTAAAAGTAGTGTTAGATCTAAATTCATTGGAGCAAAAAGATCTCAAGAAATTCGTGGTCAAGTAGGTATGCATTATAGTGTAATTCCACTTGATGAAGGTGATGAGGATTCTGAGTTTATCAATTTAATTGGTGGAAAAACCGAAGGAGGTATAGCAAAAGAAATAGTGGCTGAAAAACCAACCCCCCCAACTGTCCATCCATTGAGAGAGAGGAATGTTTTTGGAGCACCAACCCCCGCAGAAGGAATGAATATTGCAGGAACCAAGGAGCGTCTTGCTATGAATACTGGACCTTTATATACAGGAGAAGCATCAATGACATCATTTGTACAAGAAGAAACTCAAATAGATTTTCAAGATATTATGAAAAAGTTAGAAGAAATTCAAATGCCTGCTGGATTTGAGAGAGAATTAATTATAATCGGGAATCAAGCCTATTCGGTTGTTGAAAAAGTCCAACAATTCTTAGGTAAAAAGCAAGTTACCAAGGAAATCTCAAAAGTGGGTTCTATTCCTGAAGGAATCTTTTTTGCTGAGGATTATTCACCCCGGATATTATCCGAGAATGGCAAGATATTAGCAATCGAATTTCTTAAACGCACTGGTCAGGAAACAAAACCTGTAGAAGGTAAAACTAAAAGAGAACTTTTAAAAGAACAGATAAAAGAGCAGTTAGAAGGAAATTAAGTTAAGTCCATATGATTTATCTTATTCTTATTTTCTTATTTTTCAAAAATTTTAAAAATATTATCTCAACTTAATGAAAATCAGTATTTTTTCATCAAATTTGAAATATAATTTTTTAAGTCTAGATTTTTTAATTATTATTAATTGAAAAAAATTTTATAAAATCATGGCAGAATTAACACCTAAAGAAGCACAGGCACTTAGTAGTTTCCTCGGTAGCATTACAGAGTATAGTGAGTTGGAAGCACTAGCATTAATTACTCGAGAGGGTCTTCGTCTTGCTTTCAGTGCTATACCAGGGTACACCGTTGATCCCGATTTATTCTCAAGTTTAAGTGCTGTTGTCATGCAATCTGGAAATGACGCGATTAGTGCACTTGGATATAAAAATATGCTTGAGGTAGTATTACGTGGGGATAATGGTTTTATTATCTTTAGTGCTGCTGGTAGATTTTTCCTAATGGGCGCTTCCAGACAAATTGAAGATCTTGGAAAATTAGTCAAGATTTTTAGATATTATTCACAGGAAATTGCAAAAAGATATCCAGCATAAGATTAAAATATGGAAGTAACCCCAGAAGGATAATATTTGAATGATTAAAGTCAAAAATAAAATAAATAAGTTAATATTTACTTTCTGTTTTCATTGATTTAGAATTCATAAAATAATAGAATTTGTATAAAGAAGTGATTTAAAAATTACTGAACTTAAACTATTTGTTGATGCTAATAATGATATAGCAGACAAGGTTATAATTTGTCAGTCAAATGCTAATAAATTAGGTGTATCAAATGGAGATACTATAGAAGTAATAAACGCAGATAATAATTTAAAACGGATGGCTTATATTGAAATCTCGAACGATATGTTGGATTTTGCGGGTCAGTTTGCTAAGAATATTCTGGAAGATTTGCAGTTTTCTGGTGTAGAATTAACCATTCGACCTGCTAGTGCGGGTGCTGAGACACTAAAACCTAAAGTAGAAGTCCCCAAAGTTCCAACCGTTCAACCAGCACCAGCACCTCCTCCCCCAAAAGTAACACCTCCTCCAATCCCACCTACTCCTCAACCTACACCCACTCCTACGCCTCAACCTTCTACTATACCGCAGCCGATACCTCAAAGCGCACCTCAACCTATTCCATCAACGTTACCTAGTCACCCACCACAACCTACTGAAGTGGGCTACCCTCCATCACCTACAGGCCAACCAACAACAGAACCAATGGCGCCAGTAGAACCTTACCCACATAAAATTGATATTAATCTTCTACAAAGTCAAAAGAATGGAGTTATTCTAAAACCAGTATTAGATAATAACATTGAGGGAGGACGAGTACAAGTTAATCCTAGTATCATTCAACAATTAGGTCTTGGACAGGGAATGTTAATAGGATGGGAAGATCCGTTAACCAGATCTATGGGTTCTGCAAGAATTGATGAAGCAAATATAATGCCAAATGAAATAAAAATGAGCTTTGATACCTATGAAGACACAAATATTCAAGCTGATCAAGTGGTAGTTTATTCTACTGAACCACCGATCCAAAAAGCCTCTGAGTTAATGCTAGAAGTTGAATCTCAACCTAATTTAATGGGTTATGCTTTGGTTAGCCCAAGAACTCAGTATTCCCTTTCACTTGTTCGAGATGACATTATTGCGTTTGAAGATGAACTTACAGGAGCTATGGGTGCTGGGAAGGTAGACATATTAGAATCAACTCCCGATAATGTAATTATTATTGATAGTGAAGTTCTAGAAGCTTCTGGAATTGGCAGTTTTGAAGTGAAAGTATCTAAAAATCAAAGAACGATCATCCCTTTACAAAGTATTTCTCTCGGAATTTCCCCTATTTCTGGTGAGAATATGTGGGAAATCATAAGTACAGCAAGAGAAAACGTAAATTCAATGAAAGGATGGATATCAAATTACGTTATATTTAAGGGTATTAAGCTTAGATGGAGTTCAGTTAATATCGCATGCTCCGTTCTAGATACGGTACCTGATCTAGTAGGTGACATCTTTGCAAGCGTTACCGAAAATACTACATTAAGCTTAAGCCCCGTGGGCTTGGTTCCATTCAATGCTATTCTAATAATTGATATTAGTAGGTCGATGATGGCTCGAGATGTATTTGTCACCAATATAGCTCCTGCTATTGAAGGAATAAAAGCAGCAATGGAATCTCGAGAGATCCAAGAATTCTTGAAACATTTTAAGGATGGAATTAATATTCCACGTAGAATATCTGCTGCATTTGCAGCTGTGCTTTTTTTAAGTGAGAAAGTTGGGCGAGGATTTGGGGAAAAAGTTTCAGTTATTCGCTTTGCTGATGAGGCGCAGTTACTTCCCTTTGGTAATAGCTTTTATATGGATTCTGCAAGCGGTAAAAAAGGTATTTTAGAGGATGCTGCCCGTATGATAGTAGATCGCATTGGGAATTCATATGGACAGGCAACAAATATGGGAGCTGCAATGGTTCAGGCGAATAATGTTCTACATGAGTTTCAAACAATGAATCCAGACCAGCCAACGATGATTGTACTTCTTACAGATGGTGTGGCTACGGATGGCGATTTATTCTTTAATGAAATCAAGAAATTATCAGATAATCCTAATGTTGTTACCTATATCGTAGGACTTGGCAATCCTGATCGAGACTTGATGATACGCGCTGCCACTCTATGCGGAGGAGAATATTTTGAACCCGAAGATGCGGGAGAACTATTAATCTGGTACTCAAAGAGAGCACGTGATTTAACTGTAAAATTGAAAGCTCATAAAGAGTAAATTTTCTTTTTTATTTTTTAGATGTTTAAAGATAATTAAAATTTAGCCGCCTATTCTCACTTAGTTTAGCTTGAAGTTTTCATTAATATTATTAATAATAATTTAGTTAATATTTATAAGAAAATTATTTCCATACTACAATTATTAAAAGAAATAGTGATATATTTAGAAATATGAAAGATGTAAAAATTATCTCGATTGATAATCGTGGTCGTATCGTACTACCGTTGGTGACCCGGAAAAATCTCGGAATTAGCACTGATTCGCAGCTAATGTTAGTAAGTGATTCGGAAACAAAGGAGATAAGAATAACACCAGTAGGGATTACAAAAGAGGAAAAACCTATTAAATTTAGAATTACTATGACTGATGAACCAGGTTCATTAGCAAAAATAGCGACAACTTTCGGAGAACTCGGGATTTCTTTAATGTATGGGGAAAGTGTAATTGTTGAAAAAGCGAAGAAAGCAATTTGGACCGTAATTAGTCCCACCCCTAAACGTATAACATTAGAAGAATTAAAAGAAAAATTATTGACAAGTGGGAAAGCAATTAGTGTCGAAATTATCCCTTTTGATTAAATTCAACAAGAAAATTAAAATGAATCGTTAAGGAATTTTATATGGCAAAGAAAAAAAAGAAAGAGAAGAAGAAAAAAGTAGAAGAAGTCAAAGAAATTGAAGAGATTCAAGATTACTCCTTAGATGATGCTTTACACTCAACGAAAAGCACTGAGACAACCTTACAGAGTTTAATGAGAGAGGTTACTGAAGGAGATAGATTGGTCAAATCAAAAAAAGAAGAGAGGGAAAAAATTCGACCTCATTTATCCTATGAAAGTAGAAGTGAAATAGCTGAAGCATATGCTTTGGAGGATGTACCTTTAACTCAAAGAAAGCCTTCTGAGAAACGTAAAAAAATAGTTAGTGAACCAGAGCCGAAGGAAATAATTAAATCCACAGAACCTACAAAAAAGGAATCTATAGTTTTTCCTCGTCCCAAAATTCAAATTGAAGCTTCAACAGTTCCATCTCCAGGAGAGGAAAAGCCAGTTGTAGTTGATCAGGACTTAGGTCCTACACCTCCACAGAAAGAGACTCATGTTAAGAAAAAGGATAACATCTATATTAAACTAGCAGAATTTTTTGAAGAACTATTAAAAGGTTATAATGAGAGATATGAACGATGGGAGAATTCAATTTCTAATATATTAGCGATATTAAGAAAAATGCGGAAAATAACAAAAAAGAACACAGAGGACTTAGTGGTATCAATAGGTAATGTGTATAAAAAAATTCATGCAGAATTAGATCAATTCAAAATAAAACGTGATGAAGTTGAAAAAGTAGCAAATGTTGACATAGAGTCTATGTCTAGTGAATTTAAAAGAGTTTTAGGATTATTAGAACTGCAGATCAAAGAATATCAACTAAAAAGAGAAACAGATGATTTAGTTCATCATTTAAAATTCCTTTCATAATTTTCTTGTTAACTATTTTTTAAGTGATATAAGTAAAAAAAACAAATTAATTAATATGGCAGCCAATAATAAAGATAAACTTCGTCCTTTAATTATTGACATAGGTCATAATAATTTTCGATTTGGTTGGGCGGGTAATGATTTTCCAGATATAATTGCTCCGTGTGTTTATGTAAATAGTAATGATTTTCTATTTACTTCAGAGGTCATAGATGGCCTTGAAGAAATTTTTATTCATAAAGAGGATAATATTGATAATCTTTTATATGGGAATGAGGCTTTAAAGTATTCCAATATCTTAAAAGTTCATGAGTTTAAGAAAGAAAATAACTACAAGATCCTGATGAAATTCTTTCAACATTATTATGATCAGTTAGAAATTGAAGAAGAGAATCAGTTTAAACAACCCATAATAATCTTAAGCCCATTCTTTATGTCAGAGTTGGAAAAAGCAAAATTGAGGGAAATTTTTCTTAATCTATTAGGATTTCCTTCAATACTTTTCTTGGAAGATAGCCAAGGAATTTTGTCTACATTACAGAAGACAAGCGCAGTCATCATTAATATGGGAGAGGTTAATACATATATTACGACTTTCCTACATGGATTTACAAATATAATGGCACGAGACACGTTTCCTGTAGCAGGAAAGGATTTAACAAACCACTTCCTCAACGTGCTTTTAATAAAAAAAGGGTCAGGAAGGATAGAATATCTTGATCACTTGATAACAAATGAGATTAAAGAAAAGTTTGCCTTATGTATCTTAGATACGGAAGAAGAAATAAAGCGTATTAAGGATGGATTCACAAAATATAACAGCACTATTGACTTACCTGACGGGACAAAATTGGAGATTAATTCAGAGAGATTTCAACTTGTAGAACCTTTATTTGATCCTTCTATCATCCATATCGATTATATTGGACTACCTGAAGCAATAGCAAAGGTAATTCGGATGTGGGACAGACAAGATTGGATGGCATTATTACCTCATATTGTATTAGCAGGTGGAGGAAGTCTAATACCTGGGTTAGATAAAAGGTTGGAAATTGAAATTTCAAAATATTTTTCAGGTAAATTAAGAGATAATATAAAAGTTTTAGGGCCTTCAGGTAGAGAAAATATTGGTTGGATTGGTGCAAGTGTATTATGGGCGCAAGGGAAATTAAGTAAAGGATGGGAACATAAATCATCGGTTGGTGAAAGAGCTCAGAATATTGAAAATAATATTTGAATGAGTTTTCGTTAAAAAGGAGGAATCCTATGACTGTTAGTTTGGATGTAAAAAGAGGATTTTTAACTAATTTTCAGAAGGACATCATAATTGCCCGTAAATTGTTGTTTGCAGCAAATCACAAATGGGCTTCAAAATTATTGAATAATCTCGTTATGGATATTGAAAAAAATGAGTGGTTAGATATTCAGAAGAAGCATCAACTAATTATGATTATTTCAAACTCTTGGTGGATGTATTTAAATTCTTTAAGAAAACATGAAGAGGGAGAAGTTAGAACAGATTTTATTAGATACATTGATGCTTACTATCGTTTTTTCTCATTTTTATCCAAATTAGATGATTTCTATTTATTTAATAATTTTGCTACAAATCTTCTTGAGCAGTTTATTAAAATGGATGATCTTTCACAAAAAGGAATAACGCTTTTTATTAATTCATTTTCAGCAAAATTGCAGGAAAGAGGAGAGTATCAAAAATTAATAGAATTACAAATTCTTTTAATTTTTATGAGAAAGTCAGTTGCTCCGTCTGAATATTTTCATTTGAGTATGGAAAGATTGGGAAAAACTGTCTTTAAATTAGAACCAAATAAACGAGCTTTATTTTTATATGTGATTTTAGAAAATGTCTGCATAAGATACCAATTTAAGGAAAATACTTCAGAATTTGTTAAGGTTATAACTCAGATCTTAATTAATCGACTTCCTCAATATTTAAAAAACGAATTTAGTAATGTTAGTAGAATCTCTATAAATGAGAGAAGTTTTAATACAATACTTTTTGATCTTGAAACCTTAATTAATTATTTAAATGATATTGGAGAATATTCTTGGATTATCTTTATCATTAGGTTTATCTTTGAGAAAACACAAAAATATCATTCATTTGGGGAGGCTGTAACTTATATCCGGAAGTTTATAGATTTTTCAATTGAACGAAATCGATTTGAAATGGCATTTGATATTTATGATTTCTTAGAGGAATTATTCATGCAACAAACAGACCTCAATTATGATAATATTCTAATCGAATTATGGATGGAGGCCTGTAAGAAATTCGTTGATATGAAGGAGAAGAAATTCTTATTGCAATCTTTAGAGAAATTGAACAAACACTTAAAAACACCGCGCACAAATGCCCAAATATTTCATTATTTCTATACAAGCAACATTTTATGGCAATTTAAATCGATATTTTTTTCCTTAGAACAACGAGATTTTTGGAGAATGATGTTTTATCGTTCTTTATTTGAGGAAAAGAATTATAACATAGCTCAGAAAATACTTCTGTATTTAGATAACGAGTTGAGTGATCAGATTAAAGATATTTATACATTATCTAACGAAGCTGAACCCTTAAAAGATCAAATTTACGCATTTGACGAATTAGACAATGTCACAAAATTTGATTATGATAGTTTTGCCATTAAAGACATAATTCTGAGGATTTCTTCCAATGGTGTAATTTCATATCGTATGATCTCAACTGAAAATCAAATAATCGAGGGTACATTGAGCAATGAATATTGGAATGATGCACAAATCCTTGAAATATATAATGAGTTATTTAATGATAAGGAAAATCAAAGATTTGTATTTGATTTGCAGGATTTTGGTGAATTATTATTCATATTTCTTCCCAAACAGATTAGAGATTTTTTTAATTCTTTTAGAATCGAGAGTTTAAGCATTACTCCTCAGATATATTTCATTTTAGGTGATATGACAATTCCGTTCGATCTAATGTATGATAATAATTTTTTCTTGTTAAAATATTCAAGTGGATATAAAATAGGTGAGATTTCACTTGGAGGCATAGCCTTTGAGCAAGAATTTTTAACAGAATCGGTTCCGACATACCTTGATTTCAAGAATAATGTATTAATAATTGATTCTTTAAATTCAACAAATCCTCTAAAATGGAATGAGGAATTAAACAGGAAAGAATTAATTTACCCGTTTCCCGCAGGTTCAGAAGAGTTGAATTACATGCTTAATTTTTTTAATGAAGTAAATGAAATCGACAATATCACTCCTCTTATTGGTCTTAATTCTACACGGGAAAAAATTCTCGAGCACCTCTCAAAAGATCTATATAATATCATTGTTTTTGTTGGAAATATCTTTTATTCAAAATGGAGCCCAAAAAATAGCTACTTTCTTACAAATGATAATCAAGTAGTCACATTCTATGATATAAATAACTCTTTGAACCAGAAGAACTCCACTCGACAACCATTTTTATTTTTTAACACCCAAATGTTTGATATTGAAGGTCAGAAACTCAATAATGTATTTAAACCATTTGGAGAGGTTATGGCTCAATTTAATCAAGATAAAATTACTGGGATAATTGTAAGACCCTATCCACTATTTAATGAAGAGACTAAAGAGATAATTTCAAACTTTTTCCTTAATCTCCTTAGAAGTAATAATCAAGGCACATCGCTTCTTAAAGCACGTCAACAATGTATTTCAAAAAAGATGGAAAATTTAGAAGAAGATCAGGCAAATATTATATTAGATGATGGAACTATAAGAATAGATTTAAGAAGCAGTTTAGCAGTATCAAGTTTCTTACTCTTTGGACAACCATGGAAAAAATTAAATCCATAAACTAAGATTTTTTATATAAAAAAAATGGGTTATACCCTAAAATTTGAAAATATTTCATTTCAATATAAAATATGATTAGGTAATAGTATATAATAATAGTTAAACTAAAATTGCATATAAATGTCAAGGAAAATTGATAAAGATATCGAGCAGTATTATGCTGATAGAGCATATGAATATGATAAGACGTATTTGAGACCTGAACGCCAAAAGGATATTAAAAAGCTTCATAAATTGCTAAAAAATCTGCTGAGTGGTCATGTAGTACTTGAGGTTGCATGTGGAACTGGTTATTGGACTAAGACAATTGCATCTGTCTCAAAATTTATCACTGCTGTTGATATAAATAATAAAGTTCTTCAAATTGCGAAAAGCCGCGAAATTCCTTCAGATAAGGTAATTTTTGTTCAAGATGATGTTTATTCATTAAACAAAATTCAGAATAATTTTTCTGCAGGTTTTGCTGGTTTTTGGTGGTCTCATGTATTAAAATCCAATCTAAAAGGTTTTCTTACCTTATTTCAGTCAAAACTACAATCTGATGCTCTTGTTGTTTTTGTTGATAATCGACGTGTGAAGAGAAGCTCTACCCCAATAATTCGAATTGACAATGATGGAAATACTTATCAGATAAGGAAATTAGAAGATGGTCGAGAATATGAAGTGTTGAAAAATTTTCCTACTAAACAAGAAATTCTCGAAACTCTTGGTGTTAAAATTAAAAATTTTAAGATAAAACTTTTTAAATATTTTTGGCTTGTTTCATATAATATTCAAGAATAAGTTTCTTAAACTGATTTAATTACCCCAAAAAAATCTTCTATTACAAAAATTCTAATTTTAAATAAAAAAGGGTTATATTCATGATTTTTCATAATTATTTCTAAAAAATTTAGCTTATAACCTAATATTTATAAAAAAAAAGTTTAAACCGAAAATATATATACTTCCGAGTTAGATTAATTAATAAAATATTACATAAATTTGATGTTTCATGTCTGACCCTCGAATACTCGAGCTGAGAATTGAAAACAAAAAATTAAAGCAAGAGATTACTTCATTAGAGAACAAAATTCTCACATTAGTTGGCATGTTTAATATAGAATCGTCTGGAGGTCGAGAGAAAGCAAATAAGCTAAACGATCAATTGTTGAATTTGATTAGATCCACTAAGGAGCAATTGAATATTGTAACCCCGAAAATTGATGAGTTTTATGCTGACGAACTGAAAAAAGTTGCTGAGAAAGGCATTCCCGTACTCTTAATTACTAAGGATAGGGGAGATTTAGAAAAACCTTATAAACCTATCTATGATGATTTAAAAGCTACGGATGGAATAAGCATAATTAACAATCCGAATGTTCGATTTCTATTGCTTTTTGATACAGAGCAAGCAATCTACTCAGGAGGTTCTTTAGATAAGGAAGAATTATCCATGTCTATATTAATTATCACTACTATACAAGAAAAGCAAAAATTGAGAAAAATTGCAGAAATATTTTCTCTTATGCTGCCTACGTTTATGAGAAAATGAAATTTAGACTTACAATTTTATATCTTTTCATACCACAAAATTATATCCCATAAAATGGATATCAAAAAATTAATAGGTTCTGAGGAAATTACAAAAACATTTGGAATTAATTCAGAAATTTATGCTGAAGTTATTGGATATCTTAAAGAACAAGCTTCTTCTGAAATGGATTATAATCTAAAATTTCAAAAGTGGAGAGATGCATTTTCAGTATTATACGGTAATGATATTTCTTCGGATCTATTTCTAACACACACTTATTTTACCACGGTATTAAAGACATTAGTAATATCTAAGATAGGTATTCTTAATAATAGCAATTTTGACGATATATACGAAAATATGCTTAAAAGATTTCATGTATTTGAAAATGAATATTACTTTTGGACCGTACTCAAAAAAAATCTATTTGAGAAATTATTTACAATAATCAAAAACTCGACATTCGCGAAACAAGATCTTTTCAGCCAATTCTATCAACAGATTTTTGTTTCTGATATTCGACATAAAAAGGGGGAATTCTATACACCAACAGCCCTCGCAAGAAAAATGATTGATAATGTTTACAGATTCGGGTCCAAAGTTTTAGATCCGTCCTGTGGCTCTGGGATTTTTATCCTAAATATAATTTTAAAAATTTTAGATTCTCAGAAGTCTCTCCCCTTAAAGATTGAAGCAATTAGTAATTTATATGGATTTGATGTTAACCCACTTGCATTAATCACGACAAAAGCAAATATATTGTTAATTTTCTTAGAATATTTAAAAGTTAACCGAGAGAAGTTCCCAAAAATTAATGTTTTCCTCTGTGATAGTTTATTTCCAAATTCTTGCAATAAAGTAATAAATTTGGATTTGAATGATGTTTACAGTTCTTTCGATTTAGTGTTAGGAAACCCTCCCTGGCTAACATACAAGGATCTATTTGATAAAAACTATCAAACACAGATCAGAGAATTATCTGAAAAGTTGAACATAAAACCATCGAGTCAATATATAACACACATAGAGTTAGCCGCAGTATTCTTTTATGCAATTCCTCATTATTTTTTAAAAAAGGGGGGAAAAATTTTTTTTGTAATGCCCAAAAGTGTATTAAATGGTGATCATTGTGATAAATTTAGAGCATTTTCCATTTTCAATAAAAATTTAGAAATTTGGGATTTCCCAAATAATTATTTTTTCAATGTCAATCATATTTGTTTGAAAGCGGAATTTATCGGACTCAAAAATACTTTCTCAATCGATAACCATTATCCAATTCAAGCTAAAATTTTTGACAGAGATTTAGAATTCCAAGAAGAAATATTTTATTCATCATTAAAAATTGATAAAGAAGGTGCAAAACTAATTTTACCCAAAAAAGAATTAAGTGCAGTAGACAAGGTTGATGTTAGCTTATATAAAAATAAGTTTTTTCAAACTGAAACATGGTATGGCATTAAGATTTATAGAGTTTTATCGTTATTGGGATAC
>JBHLRJ010000051.1:0-3316 GCA_048882645.1 Candidatus Thorarchaeota archaeon | reverse complement strand
GAGCCACTTTAGTTCCTAGAACTCTAGTCTTTTTTCAAATTAGAAAAGAGTTAAATCAATTTTTAATAATTGATTCAGATCCAGACGTATTAACCAGAGCAAAAGCAAAGTGGAATTATCGTTTTGAGGGTAAAAAAATTGAGCAAAGGTTTCATTTTATCACTTTTTTGAATATGGATCTTCTTCCATTTCATTTAAAAAATATGAAAAATGTGTTCTTACCGATAAATGATAATTTTGAGTATAATCCTGGATTTCTTGAAAGCTATCCCAAGGCTCAGAAGTTCTATTATGAAATGAATACTTTCTATCGAGAACATAAAAAAGAAACCAGTAAAATAGCTACATTGTATGATAATTTAAATTACTGGAATAAATTACAGAAGCAAAATAAGAATAAGTCTTTCCTTGTAGTGTATAATGCAAGTGGTTCTAGTCTCAAATCCGCTGTTATAAATAATACATCACAGAAGGTAATTGTGGGATCAGTAAATTATTATTATTCGACTGATGAGGAGGAGGAAGCTTATTATCTTTCAGCAATTTTAAACTCACCTAACTTATCAAGTAATATAAAATTAATAAAAAGTTCAAGACATATTCATAAAAGGCCATTTATGTTTCCAATTCCTGCTTTTGATGAAGGTAATCTAATTCATAAGAAATTAGCAAAAAAAGGGAAAACTTGTCATGGTTTAGTTCAAGAGATATGTATAAATAATCCAAAAATCACAGCAGAAAAAGTCAGAATCTTTATAAATAGGAAACTAATGAAAATTAAAGAATTAACTCAAGAAATTGTTTTTAAATAAATATTGTAATTTATTTATTATTTTTCTAAATATACTTCAATACAAATAAAATTTTAATATTTGAACAATAGAAAGCTTTTTCTTTTAGGAATCATTTGTTTTTATTGAAATTGTGTGAATAAACGATAAATATTTTTGTGAAATAAACTGAATTTTGAAGATTTAGGCATTAACAATAAAAATGTTAACGCGTTAAGGAAATTAAATATATTTTCACCGACTCCTGTACAGAAACAAGCTATTCCTTTAATTCTAAAGGGCCAAAATATTATGGCTCAGGCTAAAACTGGAAGCGGTAAGACATTAGCTTTTGTACTTCCCATTTTAGAGCAGTTGAAATATGTAAATAATGAAGCACTCATATTAGCACCTACAAGAGAACTGGCAAAACAGATATTTGATGTTATTGTAGATCTAGGGGATCATCAGGTAAAAGCATTGGCCATCTATGGTGGAGTTTCAATTGACAATCAAATTAGAAAACTAGATCAAGGTATAAATATAATTGTTGGAACTCCTGGTAGGATTATCGACCTTTTTAAAAGAAGGAACTTAAAACTCAATAATATTAGATTTATAGTAGTCGATGAAGCGGATCGCCTTTTTGATATGGGTTTCGCGCCTGATGTAAAATATATACTTAGCAAAATAAAAACAGATTATCAATTTATGCTTTTTTCAGCAACTCTCTATTCTGAGATTAGGAAAATGGTGAAAAAATTCTCCAAGAATAAATTTCAATTTCTCAATCTAAGTCGAGATAACTTAACTGTTGGGAGTACCAAACAATTCTATTATATGATCGATAGATTTGAGGAGAAATTTAATACTTTTTTAAAGATATTACGAAGAGAAAAGCCAAAACATACTTTGGTGTTTGTTAATACTAAAAAAACTGCTGCATGGTTATCAAACAAATTAAAAAGATTAAAAAATTTTAGTTATAGAGTAAATGTAATCTCTGGGAATTTATCTCAAGCTCAACGGGAGAAAATACTAAGAGCTTTTAGAAATCATAAAATAAATATGCTCATTGCTACAGATGTTGCAGCTAGAGGTCTCGATATTGAAAATATTAGCCACGTCATAAATTATGATGTTCCTAAGTTCCCAGATGTATATGTACATCGAATAGGGCGAACATCTCGAATGAATAAACGTGGTGTAGCCATTACACTCTGTCTGAAGGATGAATATGAATATTTATGCCATATCGAAGGTTTAATTGATAAAGAGATCAAATTAAAAACTTTATCTCGGGATAAAAGAGATGAAGGAAGATACCATAATCCTTTTTACTAAAAATTATATAATTTTTGCTAATTTTGGAAAGCCTCTAAAGCAGTTCTAGTTGAAATCTTCGCTTCTTCAACTTCAACCATACCAATCGCTACAGCACAAATATTATGCTGAGTAATATATTCAAAGGCCTTTTTTGGTTCTAAACGACCGGCATCTAAAGTTTTCATACCAATAAAATAACAATCCTTATTTTTATCAACCAATTCCTCTAATTCTACTTTATTTTGCATTAAAAATCCATTGGCATTAAATGGTATTAAGAATGCTTTTACACTTGGAGCATTCTCAAAAACATAGTTGATAGTAGAAATCGGGTTATGAGTGGCTACTCCTGGAATAACACCTCGAGAAGATATGTCTTCTAAAATGCTAAGGAGTTTATCGTTTTTTCTATCCGAATATGCACCATGTACAAAAATTATTTTTGCTTCCACATCAATTAAATCTTCAAGATTTAGATTAGGTCCTGGTAAAGTAGATCCAGTAACGATATAATCGTCGTGTGTTTCTTTCATTATTTTTATTGCTTCGCAAACTGCCCCACCAGGTACCGCTTCGATACCACGACCACCAGCTTCATAACAAGCTTCCATAATTTCTAATATGGCGTCTCTATTTGTCATAAATTTATCTCGGTATGCTTGGGCTCTGTTTCCAAATGTAGGAGGGCCAAAGAAGGGAGATGTTCCAGTTGATACAAGCGGAATTTTTACACCATTAATTTTACAATAAATCTTCTTTACACCTATTAGGTTTCTTATTTTTAAATTTTTAAAAAGTTAATTTTGTAGATTATTTAAAACCATATTTCATTTATAATATTTTTATTTATCTGAGAATTCATAAAAGTTATGTAAAAAAAGCAAAATCCCTTTAATCCTCGAGATCTCATTTAATATCAACTTTATTTGCATTTTATTGGTAATACTTGGATATTTAAGATAATTACATATAAGTATAAGGATTTCAAATTATACTAATCACAAAACTTTTCTTTTACAAATTTTTATATTACAAGAGTTTTATAGATTTTATAAGATTTAAATTAAAATTATTCAATAATAAAAATCGAGGTTCACATATTTGCCTAGCCGTCGTGGAGATGGAACACTTGTATTTAAAATCTGTTTCTATGGGCCTAGCCTTGGAGGTAAAACTACAGCACTAGATTGGGTTTATCGCCGTGAAGGTCTAGCTTCGGG